>JACIYD010000470.1 GCA_014360105.1 Clostridia bacterium | reverse complement strand
GAAGGCAAGCGAGCACGGTGCGCGCATGACGGCGATGGAGGCGGCTACGGACAACGCCGAGGAAATGATCAAGCGGCTTACGCTTTCCTTTAACAAGGCCCGTCAGGCGGCCATCACCAAAGAACTCGCCGACATCGTCGGTACGGCCCGCGCCTTTGAGCAGTAAAATGAAAACTTAAGGGAACGGCGGGGGTGAGACCTATGCGTGAGGGAAGGGTGGTCCAAGTTATCGGACCCGTGGTAGACGTCCAGTTTGCCAAGGGGCAACTGCCCGACATCTACCATGCCATCGTCATCGATAACGAAAAGCAACCACCGGAGCTGAAAAGCCCGATCTTCAAGCGGGTCACCATGGAGGCGATGCAACACCTGGGCAACGATACGGTGCGTTGCGTCGCCCTGGATTCTACCGACGGGCTCATACGCGGCATGATCGCCTACGACACCGGGGCGCCGATCAAAGTACCGGTAGGACGCGGCACCCTGGGGCGGTTGATTAACGTCATCGGCGAGCCTATCGACGAACTGGGCCCAGTGGAAGCCGCGGAGTATTTGCCCATCCACCGGCCGCCGCCCACGCTCGAGGAGCAGCGGCCGGTACCCGAGGTCCTGGAAACGGGGATCAAGGTGGTGGATCTGCTTGCACCCTATCCCAAAGGCGGCAAGGTCGGCCTCTTCGGCGGTGCCGGTGTCGGGAAGACGGTCCTCTTAATGGAGCTGATCCGCAACGTGGGTTACGAGCACGGAGGCTTCTCCGTCTTCGCCGGGGTAGGGGAGCGCACCCGCGAGGGGAACGATCTCTGGCTGGAAATGAAGGAATCGGGTGTCCTCGAGCGCACCGCCCTGGTCTTCGGGCAGATGAACGAGCCCCCGGGCGCCCGGCTGCGTGTGGGCCTCACCGGCCTTACCCTGGCCGAGTACTTCCGGGACAGCGAGGGGCAGGACGTACTGCTCTTTATCGATAACATCTTCCGCTTCGTCCAGGCGGGTTCCGAGGTCTCGGCTCTCCTTGGCCGGATGCCCTCGGCGGTAGGCTACCAGCCCACCCTGGCGACGGAGATGGGTGAATTGCAGGAGCGCATCACTTCCACCAAGCGGGGTTCCGTGACTTCGGTGCAGGCAATTTTCGTGCCGGCGGACGACCTCACCGACCCGGCACCGGCCACCACCTTTGCTCACCTCGATGCCACCACCGTGCTTTCGCGCCAGATCGCCGAGCTGGGGATCTACCCAGCGGTCGACCCGCTGGATTCCACCTCGCGCATCCTCGACCCGCGGGTGGTGGGTGAGGAGCATTACAGCGTGGCGCGCGGTGTCCAGCAAGTATTGCAGCGTTACAAGGAACTGCAGGATATTATTGCCATCCTGGGCATGGAGGAACTGTCGGAAGAGGATAAACTGATCGTGGCGCGTGCGCGGAAGATTCAGCGCTTCCTCTCCCAGCCCTTCCACGTGGCGGAGGCTTTTACCGGGACCAAGGGAGTGTACGTGCCGCTGAAAGAAACCATTCGCGGCTTCAAGGAGATCCTGGAGGGCAAGCACGACGCGCTGCCGGAAGAGGCCTTCTACATGGTCGGCACCATTGACGAGGTCGTGGCCAAGGGTCGCCAGTTGCTGGAAGCGGCGGCCTAAGGCCCGGGGGGATGGAACGCGGTGGAAAAAGTCCTTCAGCTCGAGGTG
>JACIYD010000047.1 GCA_014360105.1 Clostridia bacterium | reverse complement strand
AAGGTGCAGGTGCTCGACTGCGACGTGGAAGAGCTCAACGCCCACCTCTTCCTCAAGCCGATCTTTATTAGAGCAGAAGTGGTCTTGCTCCCCGTCCCCCGGGTGGACGAGAACAGGTGCAGCTTTTGTGGCCTTTGCGCGGAGGTCTGCGCATTTAAAGCCATTACTGTCTTCATGCGCACGGTCCTGGTCTTCCCGGAACTGTGCCACGGTTGCGGCGCCTGCAGCTATTTTTGCCCGGAAAAAGCCATTGCTGAAGAGGGGAAACCGTTGGGGGTGGTGGAGGCTGGTTTGGCCAACGGGATCGACTTTGTCCAGGGCCGGCTCACCGTTGGGGAGCCCTTGGCGTCGCCGCTGATCCGCCGGGTTAAGGAACAGATGGCGGCCGGGGCGGCCGTAATCCTTGACGCTCCCCCTGGCACCGCCTGCCCGGTGGTGGAAACGGTCAAGGGAAGCGATTTCTGCCTCCTGGTCACCGAGCCCACTCCCTTTGGCCTGCACGACCTGGCCCTGGCCGTCGAGATGGCGCGAAAACTGGACGTTCCCTGCGGGGTGGTGCTAAACCGTGCCGGGCTTGGCGATGAAACGATAATCGATTACTGCCGCGGCCAGGGGCTTCCTCTGCTGCTCACCATCCCCTTTGCCAGGGAGATCGCCGGCTTTTACGCCCGCGGCCTTCCCCTGGTTGAGGTAGTGCCTCAATGGCGGGAAAAGTTCGTCCAGGTGGGGGAAGAGATAAAGACGAAGCTGAAAAACAGGGGGAGGGCACGGTGAAGGAGGTTGTTGTCTTAAGCGGCAAGGGCGGCACGGGCAAGACCAGCCTAGTGGCCTGCTTCGCTGCCCTCACCCCGAGAAAAGTCCTGGCCGACTGCGACGTGGACGCGGCCAACCTCCACCTGCTCCTTCGCCCGCTGGTCAAGGAAGTAAACGAATTCTGGAGCGGGCAAAAGGCGGCCATCGCGGCGGAGCAGTGTTCTGCCTGCGGCGCCTGTCGCGCCGTGTGCCGCTTCGGCGCCATCACGGAGGAAAGCCCGCCTGCCGTAGATGAAGTGTCCTGCGAGGGCTGCGGCTTCTGCGCCCGGGTTTGTCCCGCAGGGGCAATCAGCATGCAGCCAACACTGGCCGGCCACTGGTTTTTTTCCGTGACGCCATACGGTCCCATGGTGCACGCCAAACTGGGAATTGCCCAGGAAAACTCCGGCAAGCTCGTCGCCCAGGTGCGCAACAAAGCCAAAGCCGTGGCGACAGAAGGAGGCTACCCGTACCTTATTACGGACGGACCGCCCGGCATCGGCTGCCCGGTGATTTCCTCGCTTTCCGGGGCCGACCTGGCCCTGCTGGTCACCGAGCCCACCCTGGCCGGCCGGCACGATCTTGCGCGCATCGCCGGCCTCTGCCGCCACTTTCGCGTGCCGCTCCTGGTATGCGTCAACAAGTTTGACCTGAGCGAGGAAAACACCCGGCAGATTGAGGAATACTGCCGGCGCGAGGGCATGGAGCTGGCCGGCAAGATCCCCTTTGACCCGGCCGTCGCCCGCGCCTTGGCGCAGGGCGTTCCCCTGGTCGACTACGGCGAAAACGATGCGGCTGCGGCGGTTAAAGAACTCTGGCAGCAGGTAGCCCGGCGCCTTGCGCCTGCCTAGTCCGTTCAGGGCAAGAGGAGTTTTGTAGCGGCAAAGCGCCGATGAAAATGGCAACGACGGCACGTGAGGGCGGTTGATGGCGGGGCCGCATCTTTAGCGGGGCGCGGCAAATCCTGCCCGGCACTTTTGGCAGTAGCCCCAGAGTTCGAGGGGCTGGGGTACCAGTTCGAATTTATGAATGAGGGCTGTCTTTTCGTACAAAGCATCGAGCTCGGCCGCCTCTATTTCCCGGATCGAGCCGCAGGAAAGGCAGATGAGATGGTGATGCCTGGCCTTTCGCCAGGCAGGGCTTAACTCGTAGCGGCTCACCCCATCCTCCGCGCGCAGGTGATGGACAATGCCCATTTTTCCCAGCAGGGCCAGGGTACGATAGACGGTGGCCAGACCGATGCGCGGCCGGGTCTTCTTGGCCGCGGCGAACACCTCTTCCGCCGTCAGGTGTTCGCCCTTCTTCGCCGCCAACACCGCGATGATGGCCCGCCGTTGCGGCGTAGACCGGTAGGCCCGGCGAACAAGCAAAGCCTCCGCCCTTTGCACTACCTCGCGCACGGGCTCCTCTCCCCTTCTGCAAACGCATCCTCCGCCAGTGGCAAACGTTCTTTGCCCCGGCCAAGGCGCACCCCATTTAGGGTGAGGGCGGGCATCCCTAACCCAAGGCCGGGAGTTGCAGAAGCTGTGCCGCAAACCGGCCCATTTCCCGATCCTCGTATGCCGCCACCTGTCCCGTGTCACAAAGCGCGGCGAGGGCCGGGTCGAGCGGCAGGACGGCGGTGAGAGGAATGCCCGCCTTTACGGCTACTTCTTGCGCCCGGCTGGGACCAAAGAGGTGAATTTCTTCCCCGCACTTGGGACAAGAAACGTAGCTCATATTCTCGATCAAGCCCAGCAGCGGGATGTTTAGGGCCCTGGCCATGTTAATCGCCTTGCGGACCACCATCAGGGCCAGGTCCTGGGGAGAAGAAACAATGACCATCCCGCTTAAGGGTATGACCTGCATCACGGTAAGGGGCACGTCTCCGGTGCCGGGGGGTAAGTCCACCACCAGGCAATCAAGCTCGCCCCAGGCCACCTCTTCCCAGAATTGCTTCACCGTCCCGGAGATTAGCGGCCCGCGCCAGATCACCGGGTCGTCCTCGTGCGGCAGGAGGAGGTTGAGGGAAATCACCTTGATCCCCATTTCCGCCGTCGCCGGCAAGATGCCACCCCCCGGCGCCGGCTCGATCCCGCCGTCAAGCCCGAACATGCGGGGAATACTGGGGCCGGTGATGTCGGCGTCAAGGATGCCCACCCTCCAGCCGGCCCGGGCGAGGCTTAAGGCCAAAAGGGCGCTCACCGTGGACTTGCCCACGCCTCCCTTGCCGCTCATGACCGCAATAACGTGCGTGATGTGGCCGAACTTGGGGGCAATCTTCTCCAGGGGCGACTGCTCTCGCCCTCTTTTATCGGTGACGCTCGTACCAGCACCTTCCATTGTCTCTGCCTCCGCGACTCCATATTAGTGCCTAGTGCCCCTGGCAACTGCCGCCTTCTTCCTGGTGGTGGCAGCGGCTCTCGCCCCGCTCGAGGGTGCCGGCCACAAAGGCCCTGATCACCTCGTCCACCTGACCCTCGACGCCGAGAATGGGCTCGATGCCTTGCTCCAGGAACAACTGCTGGGCCCGGTAACCCATGCCGCCGGCGATGATGTGGGTTACACCCAGGCGGCCGAGATAAACGGGCAAGAACCCCGGCTGGTGCCCCGGGTTGGGCACGACCATTTTGTTGTTGATCACGTTCCCTTCAACGTCAAAAATCGTGTACTCCGGGCAGTGGCCGAAATGCTCGCTCACGTAGTTACCCTCGCTCGCAATGGCTACTTTCGGCAAGACCTGCTCACCCTCCTACCATTCCTTATTTCCCCGCTAAACGCATATGCTGCCGGTCAACCCTCACGGCTAATGTAACCAGTCCGGCTGCCGGCGGCCTTACCGCTCTGGCCCACGCTGACCAGGGTTAGCTCTCCCCGGGCGAGGCTTTCCAGGGCCTGCCTTCCTGTGCCTTCGCAGGCGGCGTATACAACGCCATCTTCCTACCCCCGCCCGCGCCTTTGGCCGCCAACGGGGTTAGTACCCCGGTGCTACCGGCCGCATCCCTAGGGCCAGGTATTTCGCCGCCAGGTCGATGTAGAGCTGCTTCCCCCAGGCCCAAAACTCCTCGTCCGCCGCCGTCACCGCCCGCACCACCCGCGCCGGGTTGCCTACGGCCACCATGCCCGGAGGTATTTCCTGGCGGCTTTTGACTACCGTGCCTTCACCGAGGATGGCACGGGCGCCGATGCGGCAGCGCAGGCCGAGGACGGCCCCTATGCCCACCACGGCCAGGTCGCCGACCGATTCGCCGTGGACGATGGCTCCGTGGCCAAGCGTTACCTTTTCGCCGATCCGGCAGGTGGCACGGGGTGGAGCGTGGATGATCACCGCTTCCTCCACCGCCGTGCCGTTGCCGATGACAATGGTGCCGTAGTCACCCCGGAGGATGGCCCCGTGGCCGATGTAGCAGCTTTCGCCGATGCGCACGTCGCCGATGACCAGGGCCAGGGGGCTCACGTAGGTACCGGCGCCCACCTGGGGCGCGCGGCCATCAAAGCGGTAAAGAATGACCTATTCCTCCCCTTCGAGTTCGGTCAGGCGCTTTTTCAGTTCCTCCAGTTGTTTCTCCAAATAGCTAGCTTGTTCCTGCAGGAACTGCTTCTCCGCCTGTTTTTCCGAACCCGCGGGCTTTTGCCAATAGGGCGGGGTTGGCACCGGGCCAGGCGGATAGGGCATTCCGCCCCACCAGGCCCAGCCGGGCACGCCCGTAGCCCAGAAGCGGTGGCGCCAGCCGCGGCCGCGGCCCCACCAGCCCCATGCGCCTCGAGGCCCCCAATAGCCCGGATTAAGATAGCCCGGGACCGGAAAACCGGCGCAAAAACCCGCGCCGCGGCCGGTCATGGGGCCCAGGCCCCAGGGTCCTGTACGGTCTCCCCGTGGCATGGTTTCACCTCCTTCTTCACACTGGGTTGTTATTCTGGTCATATCATCTCACATTAATGGGCATATGTCAATAACATAATAAAACTTCGGTCGGCGGTTTCCCGTCCGACCTTACATGAAAGCCGCCCGCCCTTAACGACAAGAGCTATCCTTAATATCCCTGACAAAGGGCCGTTTCAAATCTTTCGGCCACCTTACGGTGCACGCCGAGCTTCCAGGTGCGGTACTCAAGAGCGTTTAGCAGTTTGCGAGCCGCCACGTTGGGGTCCATCTCAAAGATGAAGTAGCCGCCGTAAACGTCGCTGGCAATCTGGGTGAGGATGCTGTAGATCAGGTCGCTCCCTTCCACCGGCGGCATGCACCCCACGTGGGTGGGCAGGCCCAGTGTCAGGCACCAGGTACCGATGCTGGTGGCCTTGCCGCTCATCGCTTCCGGTGCCGAGGCCACAAAGGGCACCTTGGGGGTATCCACGCCCAAGTCGTCGGCCATGGCCATGAGGAGGTCCGACGCCCTGGTGTTGTCCACGCAGGAGCCCACGTGAAAGACGGGCGGCAGCCCCAACACCCGGCGTCACCACGCAGCAAGCGCAGGAAGCCATCGACCGGATGCTGGCGGACATCCTGCTGCCGACCGAAGTTCAGGCCCGCACCGGCGGACGGTCACGCGGCTTTCAGGAAAGCGTACAGGCCCAGCCGCTGCTTATCGCGGGCGTGTTGCTGGCGGTCTATCTGCTGCTCGGCGTGCTGTATGAAAGCACGCTGCATCCGCTGACCATCCTGTCCACGCTGCCATCGGCCGGTATCGGGGCACTGCTGGCGCTGCGCGCAAGCAATACGGAATTCACGCTGATCGCTCTGCTGGGGCTGTTCCTGCTGATTGGTATCGTGATGAAGAATGCCATCCTGATGGTCGATTTCGCGCTGGAGCGGCAGCGCCGCGACGGTGCCAGCCCGGTAGAGGCCATTCACCATGCCGCCTTGCTGCGGCTGCGCCCGATCCTGATGACCAACCTCGCCGGCCTTCTAGGCGCGGTGCCGCTTGCCATCGGGCTGGGGGAGGGGGCAGAGATGCGCCAGCCGCTGGGCATCGCCATCATCGGCGGGCTGGCGGTCAGCCAGATACTGACCCTGTACACGACCCCGGTGGTCTATCTCTACTTCGAACGCCTGCGGCAATGGAGCCTACGCCGCTTCGCCCGCACCGGATTTGCATCATGAAACACCACGGTTTTTTCCCGGTGATCCTTCTGACCTCGGCCGTGCTGGCGGGCTGTACGGTCGGACCGGATTACAGCCGGCCGGAAGTACCGATTTCGGCAGCCTACAAGCATGAGGCGGGCTGGCGCAGCCTGTCGAGCGTGGAGGCGCCGCCATCGGGCGACTGGTGGGCGATCTATGGCGACCCGGAACTCGACCGTCTTATGCGCACGACAGCCGGATCGAACCTGTCCGTGGCACAGGCCGAGGCCCGCTACCGCCAGGCGCTGGCGCAGTTGCGGGTTTCCCGCGCCGGTGCGTTGCCGCAGGTTCAGGGCAATGCCAGCGCACAACGCAGCGGGCGGGAGAATAATGGCGGCGGTTCGAGCCTTTCCAGCAGCAGCGACGGCACCGCCTATCAGGTCGGCGCGACCGCCAGCTGGGTGCCGGATCTATGGGGCAAGCTGCGCCGGCAGATGGAAGCCGACCGCGCCAGCATTGCCAGCAGTGCCGCCGATCTGGAAGCGATGCGGCTCAGCATGCAATCGACCGTGGCCCAGGCTTACTTGCGTATCCGCGCCACCGACCTCTATCTCGGTCTGCTGGAACTGACCCGTGAGGCCTATGCGCGCTCGCTGGAACTGACCCGCAACCAGTACAGTGCCGGCCTTGCCGCGCGGGCCGATGTCATCCAGTCGGAAGTGCAGCTGCAATCGCTGCTGACCCAGGAATCCGATCTTCTCCAACAACGCCTGCTGAATGAGAACGCGATTGCCGTTCTGCTGGGCCGGCCGCCCGCCAGTTTCGCCGTGGCGCGCACCGATGCGCTGCCGCCGCCGCCCGCTATTCCAGCCCAGATGCCGGCCGCGCTGCTGGCCCGGCGGCCCGACATCACCGCCGCCGAGCGGCTGGTCGCCGCGGCCAATGCCAATATCGGCGTCGCCGAGGGCGCCTGGTTCCCCGACCTGACCCTGAGCGCGCAGGGCGTCCTGCAGGAGGGGCGCTTCATCGACCTGCTCAGCGCACCGCAATTCATCTGGTCGGTCGGTCCGTCGCTGGCGGCGACCCTGTTCGACAGCGGACGGCGCAGCGCACTGGTCGAGCAAAGCCGCGCGCAATATGACGAGCGGGTGGCTGCCTACCGCCAGACTTTCCTCACCGGCATGCAGGAGGTGGAGGATGCGCTGGCCACGCTTCAGACCCTCTCCGAGAAGGCCGTGCAGCAACAAAGGCTGGTCGAGCTGGCGGAGGAGAATGAACGCGTCGTGACCAACCGCTACCGCGCCGGTCTGGTGACTTTCCTGGAAGTCTCGGTGGCGCAGAACCAGACCTACACCAGCCGGCGCACGGCACTGGAAATCCGCGCGGAGCAGCTCATCGCGTCGATTCAGCTGGTTACTGCCCTCGGCGGCGGCTGGGACGCCAGATAACCCCCTTTGTCGCATCGCTCTACGCGTTATAGTCCACCGGACCGTCCGTTGGCGCAGCCGCGCGATCCATATGGAATAGCTAGAGAATATCGGGGAGTCATGTCTGTCCTGCCGGAAGAGGCCTATCTGGCCATCGCGCCGCATTTCGCCGTCCACCGCCAGGATGAGGAGCGCCTGCTGCTGCTGTCGGAGACCCAGAGCTACCGGCTGACCGGCGGGCTCTATATTGCCTTGCTGCCGCTTCTCGACGGCCGGCTGACGGCGGCGCAGATCGTCGACTCCCTCGCGCGATCCGTGGACGCCGATACCGTCCGGGACTGCCTGAAACACATGCTGGCGAAATCCTATATCGTGCCGGTTCCAGCGCCGTCCGATCTGATGGGAATGCGCCCATTGCATGCCTATTGGAGCGCCCGGGGCCAGGCGCCGGACAGCGCCATGCGTACCCTGCAAGGCCTGTCGGTCGGCGTCTTGCCGCTGGGCAGCGGCGAAAGCGCCGGCACGCCGGCAGCCGAACGCCTGACCGGTATGCTTTCCGGCAGCGGCATTTCCACAACCGCGCCCGATGCCGCCGATCTGTTGCTCGTGCTGGTCGATGACTATCTCCAGGAAAGTCTGGCCCGCTTCGCCGGCAGCACGGAAGGCCGCGCACGGCGCTGGATCCCGCTGAAGCCGGGTGGGATGCAGGCCTGGATCGGCCCGATTTTCGAAAATCCAGCCGCGCCGGATTCCACCCAAGCCTGCTATTTCTGCCTTGCCCGCCGGCTGATGGCGCACCGGCCAGGCGATTCCCTGATTCCGGCCCTGCCCGGCGGGTTGCGCCCGGCACTGGGCTGGACGCCGGGATCGCTGTCGCTGGCCTTCGGCCTGGCCGCGACCGAGATTGGCGATATCGCGATGGGCAATGCCAACCGGCTTGCCGGGCATCTGGTCACGCTGGACAGCGCCAGCCTGGCGCTCGGCTCGCACGCTGCCCCGCACTTCCAGGATTGCCCCGTTTGCGGGGACGGCGAATCGCCGGCTGTTACCGAAGCGCCGCCGATCAGGCTGAACCCGGCACAAGCCATCGGGAAAGGCGAAAGTGGTTGGCGCGCCTTGTCCCCCGCCGAAGCATTGGCAAAGCTGCACCCTATCGTCAGTCCGCTGACCGGCATCGTCGCCCGGATCGACGATCACGAGCTTGCACCGGGGCTTCATGTTGCGGTGGCGGCACAGGTCAACCGCGAATCGGTTGACCCAAGGCAAAATCGTGGGC
>JACIYD010000469.1 GCA_014360105.1 Clostridia bacterium | reverse complement strand
GTTTCGGCGCCGGCCTCGGTGACGAATACCTCCCCATGCTGGTAGGGGTTCATCGTCCCGGCATCTACGTTAATGTAGGGGTCAAACTTCTGGATGGCGACGCGCAGGCCGCGGTTCTTTAACAGTCGCCCGATAGAGGCGGCAGTGATCCCCTTGCCCAAGGAAGAGACTACCCCGCCGGTAATGAAGATGAATTTTGTCATCCTTGTGCCCCAATCCCTTTCCCAAAAGGAGAGAGTGCCGCCCGGCACTCTCTCATGACTGCGGATAAGCTAACACGACCACTTCGAGCTCCGGGGGCAGGCTCTCTCGCTCCACCGATAACACTTTCTCCTCCCTCACGCGGGCGAAATGGCGGGTGAAGTCGCCCACCGGCGCGATGGGGAAGCTCGCGTCTGGCATTACCGGCGTCTTGTAATGCATGGGCAAGACCAGCCGGGGCCCGAGCGCGTCCACAACCGCCTTGGCCGCGGCGGCGTCGATGGTGTAATACCCGCCTACCGGCACCATGAGAATGTCTACCGGCCCGATTTCCTCTACCTTGACGGCGTCCAGAGTATGGCCCAGGTCGCCCAGGTGACACAGTTTCAACCCGTCCACCTCAAAGACAAAGACGAGGTTTTTACCCCGCTGCCGGCCGCCGCTGCTGTCGTGGAAGGTGCTGATTCCCCGGAAGGTTATCCCGGCCACCTGGTGTACCCCCGGTTCTTGTACCACCTGAGGTTTGCCCGGCAACAAGGAAACGGCGTTATGGTCAAAGTGCTGGTGACTGACCGTCACCACGTCCGCCCTTACGTCAACGGGGGGATAACCTACCTCCCGGTCAGGCGGGTCGGTAAGGATGGTGATGCCCCCCGCACCGGTAATCTGAAAACAGGCATGACCCAGCCAGCGAATTTGCACCGGTACCACCTCCGCATCGGGGAGTATTTCACATGCTTTCCGGCGCGGTAACGCCCATCAGACTCAAGGCCCGGGCCAGGGTAAGCCGCGTTACCTTGACCAGGACCAGCCGCGCCGCCCGCAATTCGGGATCTTGATGCAGCACACGGCACTGGGTATAGAACTTGTGGAAGAGGGAAGCCAACTCGTGGGCGTAGTACGGGAGCCGGTGGGGTTCCAGGGCGCGCGCCGCGCCCTCCACCACACCCGGCCAGTCGGCAATCTTGCGCAACAATTCCAGTTCCGCTTCGTGGCGCAACACGG
The DNA here is from genome assembly GCA_014360105.1 of Clostridia bacterium. Classification (GTDB taxonomy): domain Bacteria; phylum Bacillota; class DSM-521; order Neomoorellales; family SLTJ01; genus JACIYD01. Next base: position 474 of record JACIYD010000469.1, on the reverse strand, counting down.
TCAGGTTGACCTCAGCGGCCAGCGGTACCAGATAACCGGCGGCCGCTGCATGGCGCAGGATGCTGGCGATACGGGCGTGGGCGTACTGAACGTAGTATACAGGGTTTTCCTGGGATTGTGCCTTCGCCAGATCAAGATCAAAATCGAGGTGACTGTCCGCGCTACGCATGATAAAGAAATAACGCGCCGCGTCTTTCCCTACTTCGTCGAGCAGTTCGTCCAGGGTAACGTACTGGCCGGTGCGCTTGGACATGCGTAACAGCTCGCCCCCCTGGAAAAGGCGTACCAGTTGCATGATAATCACCGTCAGCCGCGCAGGATCGTAACCCAGGGCGGCCAGGGCCGCTTTTAGCCGGCCCACGTGGCCGTGGTGATCCGCGCCCCAAATGTTGATTACCCAGTCGAAACCCCGGGCGAACTTATCCTGGTGGTAGGCAATGTCGGCCGCAAAATAGGTCGGTACTCCCGAAGAAC
>JACIYD010000468.1 GCA_014360105.1 Clostridia bacterium | reverse complement strand
CGGCGAGACGCCCACCATTTACGGGGACGGGGAACAACTGCGGGATTATGTTTACGTTGACGACGTGGTACAGGCCAACCTCCTGGCTTTGGAGCATCTCGCCCATTCCGTAAGTCCGCATGCCATCGGTCACCTTGATGCTTTGGCTTATAACATCGGTACCGGCCGTGGCACCTCGGTCAACGAGCTGTTTGGCTTACTGGGCACCATTACCGGATACAGCGGCAAAGCGACCTATGGTGCGGAACGGCCGGGAGAGCTAAAGAAGATTTATCTTGATGCATCTAAGGCGGCCCGTGAGCTGGGTTGGAAACCGCAGGTGGGCTTAGAAGAGGGCTTGCGGCGCACCATAGCCCACCTGGCCGCGGAGAACCAACCCGGCCATTTCCGATCGGCTCCTTACCCGTCCTCGCGCGCGTAGGCTAAAATTCTCTCAAGGGTTTGCCTGCGCCGGGCATTAATTCCTTCAAAGTCCGTGTTCGGTGTATAGTAGCTTCCATCTCATCGTGGGCTTTTTGGCCCGGGCGCATGAACGCAACGGCACGATCCAGCGATTACACACTTTTTACTAACTCTTGCCACGGTCCTTTCAATGTTTTGCGTTATAAAGGTGAATAGGGAGGTGAAATAGATACATAGATACAATTAGAAACCAATTCTTAAGGAGGGGTTCTGGTGAAGAGGAAAGTAATCGGGACAGTACTGGGTATTCTGGTGCTGGCGGCGGCGCTGGTGCCCGTCGCGGCCCTGGCGCAGGATGATACCGGCCCGGCGGCCGCGGGGCAGTTTGTCCAGGACTTCCTGGAGAAGCTCGCCGTCAAGCTCGGCGTGGACAAGAATAAGCTGGCGGACGCCGTCAAGCAGACCGAGCTAGAGATGGTGGACGAGGCCGTACAGCAGGGCAAGCTGGACTCCGACCGGGCAGAAAGCATCAAGAGCCGGATAGAAAAGGGTCAGCTCTTCTGCCTGCGGCCGTTTGGCCGCCCCGGGCCCGGTCACTTCGGCGGCCGGCGGCTGGACTTGCTGGCCGGGGTACTGGGTATGAGCGCCGATGACCTCAGGGCCAGGCTCGAGCAGGGTGCAAAGCTAGAGGATCTCGCTAAAGAGAAAGGCCTCACCCTGAACGAGCTGCAGCAGAAGCTCCGTGACGCCCAAATTCAGGAAATCCAGCAGGCGGTGAAGGATGGCAAGATAACGCAGGACCAGGCCGACAAGATGATTGAGCGGCTTAAGAACGCGCCCTTGGGCGGCGGCTTGCGGGGCTTCGGCCCGCCTCCTGGTCGCGGAAGAGCTTTCCAAACCGAGCAGCAACTCAACTCAAGTAAAAGCGCATAAAAGCGCAGTCGGGCCCACCCCGCAGGGGGCGGGCTTTTTTTGTGTGCGCCCTACTCGATTCCTGAAGGTTAGAAGGCCCGAAACGCAGAATCACTTTGGATAGCATAGCGCGAGCCGGCAAGGCTCTCGAAGCCGAGTTCCGGGCGCCAAACGCCAGAATGAGCAGCATCCTGGACATCACGCTCCCAGGCGAGGACGGGCTGGCCTTCTGCCGGGAGCTGCGCCGCCGCAGCGAGGTGCCGGTGATCTTTCTTTCCGCCACACAGATCGCCACCGTCTGGGGAGTGGGGTATCGACTGCAATGGTAAGATTACAGAGCATCGCCACCAAAATTTTTCTGGGCTACCTTGTG
>JACIYD010000467.1 GCA_014360105.1 Clostridia bacterium | reverse complement strand
GAAGAGCCTCGCATGCCTGACGCGCAATCGGGAAAGAAAACGAGCAAAGGAGGAAGGGCCATGGCTTTGGACTGGTTAATTCGGGATAACGAACCCAAGGACCACAACCTCTTTGGCGACGAGTTCTTTGGCACCGAGCCCCCGTGCACGATGTACGAGAAGAAACCCCTGGTCGACCCCGAGGGCAAGGTGGTGGAGGGGCTCTACACCGCCTGGATCACCCTTAACAATCCGGCGCAGTACAACTCCTATACCACCCAGATGGTCAAGGGCGTCATTGCCGGCATGCATAAGGCTTCCATGGACCGGGAAGTAGTGGCCATTATTTTCACCGCCGCCGGCGACCGGGCCTTCTGCACCGGTGGCAACACTAAGGAGTACGCCGAATACTACAGCCGCCGGCCGCTGGAGTACATTCAGTACATGGACCTATTTTCCGGCATGGTGGACGCCATCCTCAAAGCGCGTAAGCCGGTCATCTGCCGCTGCAACGGCATGCGCGTAGCGGGTGGCCAGGAGATCGGCCAGGCCTGCGACTTCACCGTGGCCGCCGACACCGCTTCTTTCGGCCAGGCGGGTACGCGGCACGGTTCCACGCCCACCGGCGGCTCCACCGACTTCCTGCCATGGAACCTTTCCATGGAGCAGGCCATGTGGAGCGCAGTTTCCAACGAGCAGTGGAGCGCCTACAAAATGGAGCGCCTGGGCCTCATCACGAAAGCCATCCCGATCAAGAAAAACGCCAAGGGCGAGTGGGTGCGCGACCCACGGGTCATCACCGACAAGTACGTGGACAACGGCGAAATCGTCTACGGCGAATTCAAGACCGGCGAGGCAGCGAAGCAGGCCACGGAGGAGCTCAAGACTCTCCAGACCGACTTCAGCCTCCTCGACGCCTACGTTAACAAGATGGTCTGGACTCTGACCAACATCATGCCGCTCTGCGGTATGCATACCATCGAGAGCATCCGCACGAAGAAGCGCTTCTTCTGGGACATGCTGAAGTCCAGCGAGATTTACTGGCTGGGCGCTAACATGTGCCACGAGGCCTTCATCGGCTTCAACGCCTTCAACACGCAGAAGCTCACCGGCAAGCGGGAGATCGATTTCATCAAGTACCGCAAGCTCTTGGCCGAGGTGAGGACTTTCGACGACTCCCTGGCCGAAGAGGTGCTCTACAAGCCCCAGAAATAGGCGTAAACCATGGCCCCTGGGAAAAGGCGGGGTCACGGCGGGAGCCCCCTTACGGGGCTCTCTGCTTTTAGCTCGCTGCCTCGCTTAATCGGACAACCTGGATAAAGGAGCAACTGCGGCCGCCCTCGCATATACTACGGTGAGTGCCTGCGAAAGGGAGGGACAGCCGTGGCGGGGAATCTCCTGGGGGCCTTTTTTTCCCTGCTGGAGCGTCAGGAACAGGGAAGAATCCCCCCGGAACAACTGGCAGGTCTGCTCAGCCTCTACACCTTGCTAAACATTGTGGACTACCTGCAGCGCGGCGCCGGGCAAGCGGCCCGCCTGCCGGCGGAAACAGCGGGCCTGAAAGCGACGGAACCTACCTTGCAAAAAGCGCTGACGGCGGTTTTAGGCAATACGGGCGTCGAGGAGGCCGGTCAGGCGCTGGCCGGCCTGGCCAAATCCCTGGGTAAGAACCCCGCGGCCGTAATGCACCTGGTCAATCTCCTGGCCGGT
>JACIYD010000466.1 GCA_014360105.1 Clostridia bacterium | reverse complement strand
GAGAGCCGCTCGTTGATGAATATCACCTTCCGCCTGCCCAGCGAGGAGCTGGAGAACGCGTTTGTTGCCGCCGCAGCCAGGCGGAAACTGGCCGGGCTCAAGGGGCACCGCGAGGTAGGCGGGATCCGCGCTTCGGTTTACAACGCCATGCCCTACGAAGGGTGCCTCGCCTTGGCCGAGTTCATGGCCGACTTCCAGAAGCAAAACGGCTAGTCCGCTTTATTTCGTACCTGACGGGGGCAGCCACGCTGCTATCGGTTAGAGAAGCTCGCGCCGCGCAGTGGCCAGAAGTCCTCGACCTTCTCCCGGAAGAAGGAACGGTCGTCGAAGGGTATTACCTGATCCGGGCGGTGCTAACGCATTCCACCGCTACGGCTTTTTCTTTGGAACGGTGGCAGGAATCTGAAGAGTTAATGGCGAATCAATCGGGCAGACAGGGAAAGCAGGCAGGTTGGTGCCGGGGCGAATGTGAACATTGTAACAAGTGAAGAAGGGTCAGACCGCAGTCCCCAGGTAGAGGCTTGAGTCTGGACGGCGAAGCGACGGTGCGCGGGCCGGCTCCTGGGAGCCGGCTTTTGTGTATGCTCCAAGGGGAGGGCGAAACGGTGGACAACTTTCGCTGCCAATGCAAGAAGATCGTCTGCCAGATCGAGGGGGACACGGTAATCATCAAATGCCGCCATTGCAAGCGCTACATTCATATCCGGACCAAGGGCCTCTTGCAGATCGAGTACAAACTGACCCCAGACGTCACTGACACGAACGCGGCGGTGGCCCAGTTGCCGGCGCGCTAGCCTGGCGTTTGGGCCGCACGGGGTGCCCGGCCGGTTTTTTTCTTTTTGCTTTAAGAAGGCGGGCGGTGGGTTAAACTGATGCCGGCGGCGAGCGCCGGCCGCTTTTATGATGACGAGGCGGTGAGCGACGGATGCGGGTGCAGTCTATGGCCCGCTTGGCAGAGAAGTTGGCGGCCATCGACCGGCGCGGTTATAAGACGTATCTAGAGCTCTTGGGGGCTTATGCCGGCCCGGACTTTGACCTTTTCTTCGACCATATCCAGGGTGACCCTTTTGCCAGCCCTTCGCGGGTGCGGGTACGGGTGCCGGCGCACAAGCACGGTATCCCGTCGTACCTTTATCGCACGCGGGTGCGACGGGTAGCCGCCTGCGATTTTCTGGCACGTCAGGTGGCCGCCGCCATTCGCCGCTTGGTCAAGGGGCACCGCGGCACGGGCCACAGCGGACTAATTGCCATTGACCATGGGGGCCAGGAAATCCTGGAACGCACGGCGGTGGCCCTGAACGACGAATGGGCGGAGGCAAGGTTGGCCGTGGGGCTGCCCGCTGCGGGCCGGACCATACTGGGTCAGGAGGCACGGACCATGCTTTGCGAGGAACTCCCGGCGGTGGTGCGCGCCTCCCTTTACTATGCCAGCCTCGACGCCCGGCTTTTCGAGGAACACGTCACTCTGGCGGAAGACCAGGAAGCGATTCGCGCCGCCTTAGAGCGGCAGGGTCTGGTCGCCTTTGTCGGCGAGGGCGCTATCCTTCCGCGGCGCAGTGGCGTGAGCGATGCGCCGCTGCCCAAAGACCGGGCGGTGGCCTTCGTCCCGCCGCCTTCTCTCACCGTCACTTTTGATACTCCCAACCGTGGCCCCCTGCGCGGGATGGGGATCCCGGCAGGGGTAACCTTGATTGTCGGCGGCGGCT
>JACIYD010000465.1 GCA_014360105.1 Clostridia bacterium | reverse complement strand
CCAGGCACGCCGCCCGGGCCAACGTCGCAAGGCTGTTTATCGAGTTCTTTCACGAGGCCTGCTCCCGCAGGGAGGCCTTTGACGAGGAAGGGTATCGGTCGCAGGTCAGGCTGGTGGGAACGGACTTGGCGGGGACGGGGAGGAACCGGCCCTGCCCCTGCGGCAGCGGCAAGAAATTCAAGCTCTGCTGCGGCTCTCATTTGCGCGGTTTCAGGGTGCACCGGTTTGCCGGCGCCCTCTGCCTCGGCCAGGGCGGCTACCTGCTCGCTCCGCCGGACTCCGTCGTTGAGGATCCGCTGGACCCGCTTTTGCAGCTGGAGAACCGGGTTCATATCGCCCGGTATCTGGAGGAGCACGGGGACGTCGAAGGCGCACTAAAGGCCCTGGAGGAAAACGTGACCCTGGCGGAGAGCGTGGAGGGCGGCCGGTGGCTCAATAACGCCTTGCAGGATCTCCAGCTACTGTGTTACAACCACCCCGGGCTGGAAGAAAAAGGGATAGAGGCGAGCGAGAGGCTCATGGCGCTCGCCGAAAGCGAGGGGGACAGGGGAAATTATTGGTGCGACAAGGCGGACCTGCTGGCCCGGCTGGGCAGGGTAGAGGAAGCGGAGCAAGAGTATCAAGGCGTTTTTAAAGCCCTGCCCAACTGGCACTTCGGGCGCTATCGCTACGCCCTGTACCTGGAGGAGAGGGGCAAAAAGGAAGAGGCCCTGCCCGTTTTGCGGGAGTTGGTGGCATGTCGGGACGCGGTGGATGAGGAAACCTATGCGGCTGCCAGCGAGGTGCTGGAAGATTTGGAGGGGGATTAGCCCGGCCTTCACCAGGCGGCGGTTTCGGCCGCGGCGCGGCCCCCGGGACGTTTCCGGCGGCCGTCGTGCGGCTGAAGGGCGGTTCGATCGTGTCCAGTAATTCTGAGCGTTTTTGGATTCTTGAAGGCCCCCGTGCGTGACTTCCACAAGAGGAGGGAGTGCGCTTGAAAGCGCCGCGAGAAGGGCCGCGTTGGAGAGCTCCGGGGCCGCGCGGGCTCTCTTTCGACGAGTTCAGGCGGCTGGCAGACAGCATAGTTGACAAAATCCCGCCCCGGCTGTGCCGGGATCTCAATGGCGGCTTTGTGGCTCTGCCCGGTGAGAAGCAGGACGGGGAGCTGCTCGTCCTGGGGGAGTACGTTCAAGACGACCTCCTGGGCCGTCGGGTGGTGCTTTACTACGGGTCCTTCGCGGCGCTTCTAGGGGACAGCCCTCGCGGGGGCTGGGAGCGGGAGGTCCGGAAAACGGTCCGACACGAGCTACGCCACCACCTGGAATCGCTTGCCGGGGTGGACGACCTGGCCCGGGAGGACATGGAGTTTCTGGCCCGGTTCCGCAAGGGGCGGAAAAGGTGAGAGGGGTCCGGAAGAGCGGGGGCGAGCCTCGGCCCGGAGTGCAAGCCGTGCTCGGGAGTTCGCCGTTGATTGCCTCTGAGCATGCGCCTGCGCGTCCGGCAGAAGGGGAAGACAAGTTCCGGCTGGCCAAGGCCGGTTGGGAGACCAGGGCGCTCCTTTTCATCTTGATCCACCTCTGGGGGGCGGTGGTCTTCGTGGTCGCCGCGGTCGGCGGCGCGGCCATGGCCGCGGGCGAGGGAACCGCACGGGATCTTCTTTGATGCTCAGGTCAATTCCGGCCTGGGACAGCCGGCGTCTCAGAAGCGAAGCCAGACTCAGAGCTAGCTAGAGG
>JACIYD010000464.1 GCA_014360105.1 Clostridia bacterium | reverse complement strand
GGGCGTGGCGGGACCTGGCGCCGAGGCTTGAGCGCCTGGGGGTGCTGACCGAGGTGGACGGCCCGGCCTTCGCGATGATGGTCACCCATTACGCCCTGGCCGCCGAGGCCGCCAAGGTCTTGAGGGAAGAGGGCCTGTTGGTGTCCGACCCGGAGCACAAGGCCGCCGACGGTTCGGTCCCCAAGCGTAAACACCCGGCCCTGCAAATCCTGCGGGATCACTCGGCGGCCTTCCGGGCGTACGCCGCGGCCTTTGGGCTCACGCCGGCCGACCGCGGCCGCATCAGCGTGCCTGCGCCGGACGAGCCGGACGAGTACGAAGAGTTCCTGCGGTGGGGCCAGAGCATCAGGGAGCGAGGTGGTAAAAGTAGTGGCCGTTGAAGGCAGCAAGGTAGTAACAACCCTGTCGACGTTGACGGTGGAGCAACTCAACCGGGCGAGCGCCGCCCTGGCCGAACTCGCCAAGGAGGCGGAAGTCCTGGACCCTGTTGCGGGCCAGCTCCTCCTGGCCGTCATGGCAGACATCTGTCAGGAGCTGCTGACGCGAACCGTAAAAGATCCCGCCCTGGCCGCGCGACTCTGGCGGCGGATGACGGAAAACTGAGAGGAGGAACCACCCAATGGCAGGTAAGAGCCAAAAACCCAAGTATGACCTTCGGGAATACGCCCCTTATGCGAAGGCCGAAGATGAATATTTGGCCCTGATCCGGCAAAAGAACCAAATCTATGCCGCGCTCAAGGAGGAAGCCGCCCGGCTGCGCCGCGACGCCGACCAGAAGCTACACCGGGCCAATCTCATGAACCTGGCTGCCCAGGCAGGGCAGGAATCTCCCGAGAAGGCTAAAAAGGCGGTCGAGGAAGCCGAGCAAGCCATCGAGGCGGCCCATTGGGCCGAGGAGAAAGCCCGGCGCGCCGAGCAGACGGCCGCCCAGCTTGACGACCTCATCGCCGAAAAGAACCGGGCGCTGGCGGCCCTGCGTAAGGAGGCGGCCAAGCAACTCCTGCCGAAAATCAGGGCGGACCACGCCCCCGCGGTGGCCCGGGTAGCAAAGGCGATGCGGGAGCTGGCCGCCGCCGTGGCCGAGCTGGAGCAGGTGCGCGACGAGGCGGCCCCGATCCTGAATTGCCTGGAAAAGTGGCTGGGTGTTTGCCCGCGCTTCCCCGAGGCCGACCTATGGCTTCAGGTCATATCAGGCACGTGGGGGCGGTTCACGGTTTGGCTGGACGAGGTAAAGGAAGCCGGCTTCGAAGTGGACTAGGTAGCACGCCGGGGGCGGGATCTTCCCCGTCCCCGGCAGAACGGGAGGTGCCAAACAAATGCTGCATTGCTACGTTGAGGTGCCGGCCTGCGCGGTCCTTGATAAGGTCCGCCGGCCGATGGAAAGGCTCGTGGCCCATTGCGTCAAAGACCTGCGGTTGCCGGCAATCGAAGTGGTCTACGTAAAAAAGGCCGGCCCGGAAGACCGCGGCCCCTTCGTCTTCGCAAGCAAGGACCCTGCCGCCGCGGCCCTGCTGACCGCGGTGACAAAGACTACCCCGCCGCGGCTGCTGGTCCGGGTTGACGAGGAGGTTTACCCGGACGCGGCCTGCATATCCGCCGCGCGCTCCCTGCTCGACTTCCGGCGCAGCCTGGACGGGCAGGGGGACGCCCCCAGGGTAGAAGACGACTACGCCCGGCGCGTATTCTACAAACTGTTCGGCCAGCCCGCCATCTAC
>JACIYD010000463.1 GCA_014360105.1 Clostridia bacterium | reverse complement strand
GGGCCACGGCGTCGTCGCCGTCGACACCAACTGCTTTATCTTCTATGCTCATATCCCAACCTCGCAATTGTTCCCTTTACCGTGGAAACCGCCGTCTTCTGCGCCGAGATCCGGGCCAGGTACCGGCTCCGCACGCCGGACGCGGTACAGCTTGCGGCCGCGCTGGAGAAAGGGGCCACGGTTTTTCTTACCAACGACGCCGGCCTCCCGGGCGAGGTAGGAGGGGTACGGGTGGCAGTTCTGAAGGACATCCTTTCTCTGTAGCAGCAATTGAGAGCGCGGCAGATTAGCCGGAAAGCAGCACAAGCCCATCCTGGCCGCCCTGCCGTTCCCCCATCCCCCTGGTTGGTCGGGTGGAGTTTGGCCCGCCGTACCCTCTACTGCTGCCGGCTGCCGACTTCTGCCCATTTGGCGCATGGTCCTGGAGCGGCGGGCGAGGGGCCGGACGCGAGTGGTGTCCGCCCTTGTTTTGGAACCCATTAGCCGCGTGGTAAAATGTTGGCGAGGGAGGCGGGATGAGGTTTGCAATTCACCGCCGAGGAGAAGGCAAATTGAAGGGGGAATGACACGTGGGGGTGGCTGAAGGCTCGCTATCTGCCAGGTTGAATTGGCTGCGTCTCAGAGTGGTGCCAGAACTAAAGCCCTTTGCCAGGCGTATTGCGGTTTTCGGGTCGTTTGTGCGGGGCGATCTAACCCCGGATAGCGATATTGACCTCCTCGTACGGCTCAAACCCCCGGGCGAGCGTCCTGTCCTGGGCCTGAAATGGTTCGGCCTGGAGGAGAAGCTCGGTGAGTTGCTCGGGCGGAACGTTGATTTGGTCAGCGAAGATGCCCTTAGCCCCTACCTCAGGCCGCACATTGAGCGCCAAATGGTGGTTCTCTACAATGAAGAAGGATGATCGCGTTTATCTGCAGCACGTTGTTGAGGCTATCGGTCGGATCCAGGATTACTTGACGGAGGTGTCAAAAGAGCAATTCCTGCAAACGTCGTTGTTGCAGGACGCGGTGATCCGGCGCCTGGAGATAATCGGAGAGGCAAGTCGTAATCTTTCCGAGGAATTACGTAACAGATACCCTCAAGTACCGTGGGCCCATATTGTTGGATTAAGGAACCGTATCGTTCACGAGTACTTTGGCGTTGATCTTGAAATCGTATGGGAGATTGTTCAGTATGATCTTCCGTTGCTGAAAGAGCAAATCGAAAACATTGCAGAGGCTGAAGGTTGGAAGGGAGTACGCTAAAAGGGTCGCCACCGAAATTCTACGAGCCATGGGACATCACCGATCTTGAGAGCGCTTGGCAGATGTCGCGCGGCGATCTACTCCTGGAGGGCGGGCCGTGGGCGGCGGAACTCAAAGAAGACCTTTTTGTTCCTCTGGAGGAGGGGCATTTGCGCGCGGTGACGTCGGCGCTGACGCTGGCCGAGATCCTGGTGCGGCCCAAATCCCTGGGCAGGGAAGACGTTTGCCAGGAATACAAGGCACTTCTATGCTCATATCCCAACCTCGCAATTGTTCCCTTTACCGTGGAAACCGCCGTCCTCTGCGCCGAGATCCGGGCCAGGTACCGGCTCCGCACGCCGGACGCGGTACAGCTTGCGGCTGCGCTGGAGAAAGGGGCTACGGTTTTTCTTACCAACGACGCCGGCCTCCCGGGCGAGGTAGGAGGGGTACGGGTGGCAGTTCTGAAGGACATCCTTTCTCTATAGCAGCAATTGAGA
>JACIYD010000462.1 GCA_014360105.1 Clostridia bacterium | reverse complement strand
TCTGAAGCTTTCTGGTGTTTGCAGCCTACCTACGAGGGATTGAAACACAATCAGAAAGAAGTTAATCGGGTTGATGCAATCCAGTTTGCAGCCTACCTACGAGGGATTGAAACCCAGTACGCGCCGGACATTGTGGACCAGCTTCAGCCGTTTGCAGCCTACCTACGAGGGATTGAAACGCATCAACCGGGACACGGTATACCGGTGGATACGGCGGTTTGCAGCCTACCTACGAGGGATTGAAACTCTCTACTTCAGACACAACCTTGGCCGCCAGTTGCTGTTTGCAGCCTACCTACGAGGGATTGAAACACGCTACGTGGTGGAGGGTTGAGGCCGTTTGTAAGCGTTTGCAGCCTACCTACGAGGGATTGAAACGTGGATAGTGCGTACGGTATCGACTATAAATACCTGGTTTGCAGCCTACCTACGAGGGATTGAAACACTGATGGCCTATGGCGTCTCAGTGTCGCGGCCGGTGATAAATTGATCCAGGATGGCCGAAATGAAATTGACCCACCCCCGGCGAACTAACCTCCGGACAAACCGACTCCGGAGGTGCCACAGGGTTTGTTAAGGGGGTGGCAAATGATGGATATCTTCGAGTTGAAGGCGCAAGGTTACAGCATCCGGAAGATCGCCGCGATGACGGGCCATTCCAGGAACACCATTAAAAAATACCTTTACGCTGAGGAAATACCGAAACGCAAACCCGCTCCGCCGCGGCCCTCGAAGTTGGATCCCTACAAGGCCTTGATCAGGCACCTGGTGGTGGAAAAAGGGATCGATAACTGCGAGGTATTGCTGCGCAAGTTACGCGAGCAGGGTTACACTGGCGGCAAGAGCATTCTGAAGGACTACGTGCGGAGCCTGCGGCCGCCCAAGGAAGCCCCAGCCGTGATGCGCTATGAAACTCCGCCCGGGGAGTTGGCCCAGGTGGACTTTGGGGTTCTTAAGTACCAGGACGCCGCAGAGGCCGTAAAGCACGTGTACTGCTTCGTGATGACCCTATGCTATTCCCGGGACATGTACGTGGAGTTCGTGCCCCGGGCGGACCTTGAGACTTTTATACAATGCCATATCCGGGCGCTGGAGCACTTCGGTGGCGTGCCGCGGCGCTGTCTGTACGACAACGCCAAGATCGTGCGCGTGGGCACCGACGGGGCCGGCCGTCCTATCTGGCATCCAGTACTTCTGGACCTGGCCAAGGTCCTGGGCTTCCTGCCCGCGGTATGCCGGCCCTACCGGGCCCAAACCAAGGGCAAGGTTGAATCCGGCATCAAGTATGTCAAGCGCAATTTCTGGCCTGGACGGGAGTTCGTGGACCTGGACGATCTCAACCGCCAGGCTCTGGCCTGGTGCTGGGAGGTAGGCCAAAGACGGCACGGCACCACCGGTCGGCGGCCTTGCGATCTACGCCGGGAAGAAAAGCTACTACCCCTGCCGGAACCATCCCGTCTGGCCGTCTTTTTGGTGTCGCGGCGCCGGGTGCAACGCGACGGGTTTGTGGCTTACGAGGGCGTGCGTTACGGCGTGCCCGCAAACCTTGCCGGCCGCGAGGTGGAAATCCGGATCGTCGGAGCCTACCTGGAGTTCTCCTACCACGGCCAGGTGGTGGCCTCCCACCACCGGGTAATGGGCCCGGCCACGGTGCCCCTGCCGGGGCAGTGGGCGAACCTACCGACAAGCGCGCCCCGGCGGCCAAAAACCCCTATGGCCTACC
>JACIYD010000461.1 GCA_014360105.1 Clostridia bacterium | reverse complement strand
CATAGAGTCCCTCCGTGTTCTCCCGTACGACGACGAAATCGATGTCCTCCGGCTTCTTGTCCTTGAGCGGTGTTTCCACTCCCGGGTAGAGCTTTACGGGCCGCAGGTTCACGTATTGGTCGAGCTTGAAGCGCAGCTCAAGCAAAATACCCTTCTCGAGGATACCGGGAGGAACTTGTGGGTGGCCGATGGCCCCCAGGTAAATGGCATCGAAGGTTTTTAATTCCTCGATGGCGCCGGCGGGCAGCGTCTCGCCCGTACGCAGGTACCGTTCCCCGCCATAGTCAAAAACCTGCGTAGTAAGGGCAAAACCGCATTTGGCCGCGACCGCCTGCAGGACCTTCAGGCCTTCGCGCACTTGTTCCGGACCGGTGCCGTCGCCGGGAATTATCGCAAGACGATACACTCCTGTGGCCTCCTCCAAAATGCCAATATCTGATTTCAGCAATTCGTTGTGGGGCCGCGCCCCATGGGATGCTCCTCCAAGATGCCAGTTTTTGGGGCCTAAGTCTGGGTTTGCTCCCGCCTATTCTATCATATCACCTAAGATAGCTCCAGGGATTTACCGGCTCGCCGCCCTCCCGGACGTCAAAGTGCAGGTGCGCTCCGGTACTGAGCCCGGTGTCGCCCACACGGCCGACTTCGTCGCCAGCGGCAACTTTTGCTCCTTCACTGACGGAGAGACGGGAAAGGTGGGCATAGGTAGTGGTGATGTTGCCTCCGTGGCTAATGACCACGGCATTGCCGTAGCCGCCGTACCAACCGGCAAAAATTACCTCACCGGCCGCCGCGGCGACCACCGGTGTTCCTTCAGGGGCCGGGATGTCGATACCCGCGTGGAAGCGGCGCCCGCCCAGAATGGGGTGGACGCGCCAGCCGTAGTCGGAAGAGATGGTATAATAACCCGGCAGCGGCCAGGTGAACCGCCCGCCGACAAAGGGCTTCTGCTTGAGGCGGGCCTCCATCTGGCGAATCTTGGCGGCCAACTGCCGTGAAGCTTCTTCTTCGGCCGCCAGGGCCCTCTCGGCCCTCTCTTTTTGCTCTTTGGCTGCGGCGAGGAGTACCGCTTTTTCTTCTTGCCGCTCTTCCAAAATCGCTTTTTGTTCTTCGGCCTGGTTCTTCAGAGAGGCGATATGCGCCCGCTTCACTTCCAGGTCCGCCTTCCTTGCTTCGATTTCTAGCCGCCTCGCTTCGATCTCCCGCAGTAAGACCACGTCTTGCTCGGCGATTCTTTGCAGGAGGTCGTAACGCACCAGAAAGTCGGTGAAGCTCGCGGCCTGCAGGAGAACCTCCAGCGACGTTACCGAGCCGTTCTTATAAATGGCCCGCAAGCGGTCCTCAAGGATGGCTAGGCGCTCCTTTTGCTCGGCTTGTGCCTGGGCCAGCTCTTTCTCCGCCTGCGCCAGATCCGCCTCGGCCAGCTTGAGCGCGTCCTTGAGCGCAGCCAGTTTCGTTTCTGCCTGGGCGATGGCGCGGTCCAGGGCGGCCAGTTGCTGGTTCAGATCCTTGATCTCAATGTTTTTGTTGGCTATGTAACGGCGATACTCCTGGATTTTGCGGCTGATTTCCCTTTGTTGTTCACGCAGCTTGTCCAGTTCATCGGCATATCCGGGAATGACGCAGCCGACAACCAGGAGTATGCTTAGAGCGAGGATTAACCAGCGCTTAAGCCTGTCCATAGTGGAAAGCAAAATTCTCCCCCCGCCGCGGCTTTTCTTGGCTTGCCTTCC
>JACIYD010000460.1 GCA_014360105.1 Clostridia bacterium | reverse complement strand
CAGAGGTGGAGGCTTCACCGCCGACCAATAAAGCCATTCTTGACCAGGGGGTCAAGGGGGCGGTAGACGAAGCTTGTCTCCCGGTCAAGGTTTATTACGGTCATGTCCTTGCCCTGAAGGGCAAGGTTGATCTTCTTTTTGTACCCCGCCTGGTAAGTATTGAGCCGAAGGCTTATATCTGTCCCAAATTCATGGGCCTGCCCGACATGCTCCGCGCCAGTTTCAAAGACTTGCCCCGCTTGATTGACATCAACGTCAATCTGCGCCAGGGCAGCGAAAAGGTAAGGGAGGCGGTCCTGGAAGTGGGCCGCCTGTTTACGCGCAACCGGCGGCAGGTACTGACCGCCTGGGAGAAGGCCAGGGAAGTATACCGCCGTTACGTGGCTCTCTTGCAGGAAGGCCTGCGCCCTGCTGCCGCCATCGAAAGGCTGTGCGGCGTTCCGGCGGGTCGCCGCCGGCCGGAAAACCCCGTCGGGCCGGGCCGGTGGCGCATCGGCCTGGTGGGTCACGGCTATAACCTTTACGACGAGTACATTAGCATGGACCTCATCGGCAAACTGGGCCGCCTGGGGGCAGAGGTCATTACCCCTGACCAGGTGCCTCCTGCCGTCATTGAGGCCGAAGCGGCCAAGTTGCCCAAACGTATTTTCTGGACCCTCGGCAAACGGCTGGTGGGCAGTACCCTTTACTTCCTGCGGCGTGAGGACGTCCACGGCATCATTCACGTCGCCTCCTTCGGGTGCGGCCCCGACAGTCTGATCGGCGACCTGGTGGAAAGGTTTAGCCACCGTACGCGGAAGATGCCCTTTCTCTACCTCACCCTGGACGAACAAACCGGTGAAGCCGGGCTGCAGACGCGCCTTGAGGCCTTTACCGACATGCTTGCCTGGAGGGGTGCACGGTGAAGGCCACCTTTCCCCACATGGGTAATCTCTACATCACGGCCCGCGCCCTCTTGACCGGGCTGGGGCTCGAGGTGATCGTGCCCCCGCCGTGTACCAAGCGCACGTTAAGCCTGGGCACGCAGCATTCGCCGGAATTTGCCTGCCTGCCCTTGAAGATCAACATCGGCAACTATTTGGAGGCGGCGGAATTGGGCGCCGAAGTCGTGGTCATGGCCGGCGGCGTCGGTCCGTGCCGTTTCGGCTATTACGCCCAGATTCAGCGGGAGATTCTCAAGGATCTGGGCTACAACCTGGAAATGGTTGTGCTGGAACCGCCGGACGCCCACTTCTCCGAACTGGTGGACAAGATCAGGTACCTCTCCCACGCTCACTGGCGCCAGGGCGTACAAGGCGTGAGGCTGGCCTGGTGGAAGACCAGGGCGGTTGATGAGGTCGAGAAACGGGTGCAGTGGGTGCGGCCGCGGGAAAAGGTGTCGGGTACGGCCGACCGGATCTACGAGCGGGCCAAAGAGGCCATCGACCGCGCCGAGACGAAGTATGCGGTGCACCTCGCGCGGCAGGAGGCGCTGGCCGAGCTTGACGCCGTCGAGCGGGACCCCGCCCGCGAGGCCGAGGTGGTGCGCATCGCCCTGGTCGGCGAGATCTACACCTTGCTCGAGCCCTTTGTCAATCTCCACATCGAGCGCAAGCTGGGGCGAATGGGAGCGGAAGTAACCCGGAGTCTTTACCTGAGCGAGTGGATCAACGACCACCTTTTTGCCGGTCTGATGCGACTTAAGAGCCCGGCAAAGAAGGCAAAAAAGCTGGCGCAACCTTACCTTGGCTATTT
>JACIYD010000046.1 GCA_014360105.1 Clostridia bacterium | reverse complement strand
GCTCGGGTCTGGCCCGGCCGCTGGCATCCGGCGCACCGAGCCGCATGCGGATGTTTTCCACTTCCAGCCCTGCGTCGCGGCCGTGCACCCGTACCGGCGCCACCAGGTACTCGATTTTTACTCCCTCATGGAGGGCCTCCTCCACCTCGTAGGGCGAGGCCGGCATTTCCTGGCGCGTGCGCCGGTAGAGGATGGTCACTTCCTCCGCCCCCACCCGCCAGGCACAACGCGCGGCATCGATGGCCGAGTTGCCGCCGCCTACCACCAAGACCCGCTTGCCCAGCGGCGGTGCCTCGCCCAGGTTTACGCCCCGCAAGAACCGCACGCAATCAAGGACGCGCGGATCGTCTTCACCCTCGATCCCCAGGGTAACGTTCTTGTGAGCGCCCACCGCCACCAGGATGGCGTCGTAACCCTGCTCCTTTAGTGCCGCCAGCGACTCCACGCGCTCGCCGGTACGGAGCTCGACTCCCGGGGCGGTAAGGAAGGCAATTTCCTGATCGAGCACGTTCCTGGGCAGGCGGTATGCCGGGATGCCGGTACGCAGCATGCCGCCGGGTTCGTCCAATGCTTCGAAGACGGTCACCCGATGTCCGGCCAGACGCAGGTAATAGGCCGCTACGAGCCCCGCCGGCCCGGAACCGATGATGGCTACCTTCTTTCCCGTCTCCGCCCGCGGCCGCGGCGGACTCTGTCTGCCGTAGTCGGCCGCCACCCGCTTCAGTAACCGGATGGCCACCGCTTCCCCGTGACCCTGCTGCCGGCAGGCTGCCTCGCACGGGGCAAAGCAGACCCGGCCGCAGATGGCGGCAAGCGGGTTCTGCTCCCGCACCACCGCAAGGGCCTCGCTGAACTTGCCCTGGCTTAATAACCGGACGTAATGGGCCACGTCCACCCCCGCCGGGCAGGCTTCCTGGCAACGCGGCCGTTGGGCGGCCCGCGGCGGGACTACGCCGAAGTCTTTGCGAAGAATGTGATTGGGTGCATCTTCCGTCCGTAAGAGCTTGCCCTGGAAATCGACGGCAATACCGGTGAACTTAATGCCAAAGAGATCCTTCATCTCGTTCTCAATAAGCAGCGCGCAGAGATAGATTTGCGAAATGCTCGGCAGCTCCTCTTCTTTGCCGCACTCTACCCGAATCCAGGTCATCTGCATTTCGCGGTCAAAGAAATAGATAATGGCAAAACGCTCACCCAGGTCGAGGGCGGTGGCGGTTACCAGCCGGTACTTATCCGCGGCCAGCTTCTGCACCTCGGGAATCAGCTCCGCCCTGCTTACCAATCTGGGCTGATAAGGGGCTACTTCCCCGGCCACTTCCACCTTGCCGGGCAGGCCGGTTACTTCCACCTCGGTCAGCGGATCACGCCTGAGTACGGCCATGAAGTTCCCTCCTTCTTATCCCTCTCGCACCGCATGCTTCTGGGACTTTGGCAGCGCCGCGCCTGGGACAGGCCATAAGGGTCTGCCCTTTCTAGGCGGCGCCGGCAAGTTTCTGCAAGGCCAGGACGACGCCGTCGATGATGGCTTCCGGCCGCGCCGCACAACCGGGAACGTAGACGTTCACGGGGATAACCTTATCCACCCCGCCCAGAATATTGGGGCACTGGTGGAACACCCCACCGCTGCAGGCGCACGTACCCACGGCCATCACCAGTTTGGGTTCGGGCATCTGCTCGTAAAGGTTGCGCAGGACGCGGGCGTTCCGCCGGTTGGCCGCGCCCGTAACCACCAGCACGTCGGCGTGCTTCGGGTTGCCGATATTGATGATGCCGAAGCGCTCCACATCGTAAAGCGGCGTCAGGCAGGCCAGGATCTCGATGTCGCAGCCGTTGCAACTGCCACAGTCGAAGTGCATGATCCAGGGGGACTTTACGCGCGCCGTAGTCACCAATCCCATCGCTCTTCCCTCCTTCTAGACGATCAGGTAAAGCGCCGCCAGATTGGCCAGGACCAGGGTAAGGCAACTCGCCCAGACCAGGCGCAACATTACCGGCCAGGTAACGCGGGCGGTACTGTTGTCCACCACCAGTTCAGCAAAGAAGGCGGCTACGGCGAGGAGCACACCGGCCCACCAGGGATGGGCCCAAAAGAGGCCGATCAGGGCCAGCACCAGAACCAGTTCGTACCAGTGGGCCACCTGGATGAGGGCCAGGTACGGACCGGAATACTCGGTATAAATGCCGCGCACCAGTTCCTGGTGGGCATGCTCACAAGCCGCCAAGTCAAAGGGGGACTTACGCATCTTAATGGTCAAAATGATGACTAAGGCGGCAAAGACCAGCGGCAAGGAAAAGAGCAGCGGCCGGTCCTGCTGCAGAATGCCGCTTACCAGGAAAGTTCCGGTGCGAAAATAGACGGCCACCGCGGTGAGCAACAGGACGGGCTCGTAGGCCAAAAGCTGCATCAGTTCGCGCTGACCGCCAAAGTGGCTGTAGGGCGAACGCACGCTGAAGCTGCCCATCACCAGGGCGATGGCGGCAAAGCCTAAGGTAAAGACCAGGAGCAAGAGGTCCTGCTGCCAGACCAGCAAGAGCAGGCTGGCGATGACCAGGACGAGGTAGGCCCAGGCCCACACCAGGTGCAGCCGGTTGACGGCGATTTTCTCCTTATGCCAGAGTTTGAGCACGTCGTAGAAGGGCTGGACCAGCGGCGGCCCCACCCTCCCCTGCAGGCGGGCGGTCAACTTGCGATCGAGGCCGAAGAGCAACCCTCCCACCAGGGGTGCCAGTACCACCGTGAGCACCGCAAGGACGAACAGAAAGACAGGGCCGGTCATGCCAAGCTCACCCCTAACAAGGCCAGGATCAGGGCCACGCCCAGGAGATTGACCCAGAAGTTCAGCTTCCCTTCGCTCAAGAACTCCGCCCAGTAGAAGCCGCCCATCTCCAGGCGCGCTTCACTATCGGCCAGTGAAAGGAACCGCTCGCCCTCGGCCACGTGCTCCCCGCAAGCGTACACCGGCCGCGCCTCCGCCGGCCGTACTCTCACGGCGGCCAGGGGGAGGATGACGCCGACAAGGGCGATCAAACCCAAAACCCATACCGGGAAAAAGCCGTCGGGCAGGATGAGGGCGGCCGCGGTCACACCCAGCACCGGCGCATAGGCCGCACTCACGCCGGGCAGGACGAGGCCCGCACTCACCGGCCCCACAAGGGCGCTTAAGGCGAGAATAAAGACCACCAGGACGGCTAGCGGCAAGGCAAAGAAGAAGGGGACGCGCTCCGCCACCTTTTCCCGGGGCAGGCCCTGGCTCAAGAGGCGGCCCATCCACTTGGCCCAAAAGACTACGGTCACGGCGCTGCCGGCGACGAGCAACCCGATGGCGGCCAGGCTCCAACCGCTGCCTGCGGCGGCCACCGCCTCCATCGCCGCCCACTTGCCGGCCAGCATGCCGAAGGGCGGCACAAGCATGGAAAGCATGCCGATAAAGGCAATGGTAGCCGTGAAAGGCATGCGCGCCGCCAGCCCGGCCATAGCTTCGATCTCGCGGGTGCCGAGTTCCTGCTCCGCCGCGCCGGCGCAAAGAAAGAGGAGGCCCTTGGAGATGGCATGGAAAATGAGAAGGAGTACCGCCGCCGCCATGGCCAGGGGCGTGTTCAGGCCGGCGCAGAGGATGATCAGACCGAGGTTAGAAACGGTAGAATAGGCAAGCACACGCTTTGAATGATTCTGGCTCAAAGCCAAGATGGCCGTAACCAGGAAGGCGAACCCACCCGTTAGGGCAAGCACGTTGCTCAGCACCGTCCCCTGGTAGGCGGGGGCAAGGCGCAGGATGAGATAGACGCCGGCCTTGACCATCGTACTCGAGTGGAGCAGGGCAGAAACCGGCGTAGGCGCGACCATCGCCCCAAGAAGCCAGCCCTGGAACGGTACCTGGGCCGCCTTGGTCAAGCCGGCGAGACACAGCAGGGCCAGGGGGAGCACCAGTGGCAACGCACCACCCTTAGCCACCAGGTCGGCCACGGCCAAACTGCGGCCGGCGGAGCTCAGGTAGATCATAGCCGCCACAAAGGCCGTGCCGCCCAGAAGGTTCATCCAAAGAGCCCGGGTGGCATTCTGCCGTGCTTCGGCCGTTAGGTCGTGGAGGATCAACTGGTAGCAGCACAACGTGGTTACTTCCCAGAAGAAGTAAAGCCAGAGCAGGTTATTGCTCATCACAATCCCGTTCATGCCCGCCAGGAGCAGCACCAAGTAGAAGAAAAACCGCGGCTGCCTGCTCTGGGCCAGGTGCAGGTGCTCCTCGTGCCGCGGCATATAACTCAGGGCGTAAAACCAGATAAGCGAACCGATGATGCCGATCACCAGCACCATCACGATGCTCAAGTAGTCCACCACAAAGGCGGGCTCTACGGTGACTTGCGGGTGCAGGGCAAATTCCCAGTAGGCCAGGGGAACGAGTTGCGCCAGGGTAAAGACGATGGCCAAAAGGCTGCGCTGGACGAGGGCGGCGTGGAGGAACCAGAGGAGAAGGGCAAAATCAAGAACGGTCAACAGGACGTGCCATTCCATGCCCGCCACCGCTGGGGGAGTGAAGGTGAAGGGTCCCTGCAGGTAGACGAGCAGGGAAAAGGCAATGAGTACCCCTCCGCCAACCAGGACCACCGCCGCGCGTGCCACGTAGGGCCGCAACAAAAGGCAGAGCAGGGCAATCAGCACCGGCCACAAGACGGGTACACCGACGAGCCAACCAAGACCAGGGGCCACGAAGCAAAACCTCCTCTCCCGTACCTTTCACGGGGCCGAACCCCGGTAACCCGTTCACAGGCGTTTTCCGGCCTGTGACAACCTTCCTTGCATTCTGGCGCTACCGCAAAGAGAAAGCCGCCGCCGCGTTGCCTGAGACTCTCCTTCTCCCACGCCTCCCTTCCCGCCAGGGTCTGGAGCCGGGATGACAAGCCATCCCGGCTTGCTCGTAATTTCACTAGTAAGTATATTCTATTCCCTGGCCGGAAATCCTTCTTTTGGACTAGCAAAAATTAGCCCTTACCCACTAGGCAATCTCAAATTACCTAGTGGGTAAGGGCTAGGAAAACGTTACCCTTGGCTTCGGCCCGAAAGGTACCTTCTCGCGGTGCGGCGGCCAAGAAACCGGGCCCAAGCCCCGCTAGAAGCCGGGTGCGGTCAGGAAGCGCTCCGCAGCCAGCGCCGCCTCTGCGCCGTCACCTACGGCGGTGGCCACCTGCCGTACCTTCTTTGCCCGGACGTCACCGGCGGCAAAGACCCCGGTGACCGAGGTGCCAAGCTCGGCATCGGTGATCACGTAGCCCTGCGCGTCAAGCGCTACGCCTTCTTCCCGCACCAGGTCGGTGTTGGGTACGGTGCCCACGAAAACGAAAAGCCCGTCTACCGGCTCTTCAAAGGTTTCCCCCGTCTCCACCTGCCTCAGGGCAAGGGCTTCTACTTTCCCCTTGCCGAGGACCCGCTCCACCACCGTCTTCCAGTAAAAACGGATTTTTTCATTGGCCATGGCACGCTCCTGCAAGATGTGCGCCGCTCGTAAGCGGTCCCGCCGGTGAATCAGGATCACCTCGCGGGCAAACCGGGTGAGAAAAAGGGCTTCTTCCACGGCGGCATCGCCGCCACCCACCACCGCCACCTTCTTCTCACGGAAAAAAGCACCGTCGCAGGTGGCACAGAAAGAAACACCGCGTCCCAGGAACTCTTCCTCCCCGGGCACACCAAGACGCCCCTGCCGCGCCCCCGTGGCCAGCACGACCGCCCTCGCCTGGTACTCGCCCCGCGCCGTCACTACCAACTTTGTGGCCGTACCCAGCGCCACGCGACGTACTTCTTCGAGGCGGATTTCGGCCCCAAAGCGAGTCGCCTGTTGCAAGAACTGTTCCATTAACTGGGCGCCGTTCACTCCTTGGGGGAAGCCGGGGTAGTTTTCAATGACGTCGGTGAGGGCGGCCTGCCCCCCGGGCAGGCCCGCCTCAAAGAGTACCGTTCTCAGCCCGGCCCGCGCGGCGTAAAGCGCGGCCGTGAGCCCGGCGGGTCCGCCGCCGATAACCGCAAGGTCGTAAACCACGTCGCTTTCCCTCCTGGCAGAAATAGACATCTCCATCATAGCACCGCCGCACGACCGCGAACAAGCCCTCCCGTTGCGGTCTTTGGCTCGCTCGCTGGCGCGAGCCTGGCCGGCTGAATCGAAACCTGCGCCCTCGCTACTCGCGAAAAGCCTGGCTCGCCGCGATGCTAATAGTCCTGGCCAAAAGTTGCCGGGGGCAGAAGGAAAAAGCGGAAGCAAACGCTTCCGCTTGTTATTTATGCTTGTCCTCAAAGATTGTCGGGTTATCTCAGGTAATTCAACGGGTTCCGCCTGCTCCCGTTTACCAGCACTTCAAAGTGGAGGTGCGGTCCCGTGGCCCGGCCACTCTCCCCAACGGCGCCAATGGTTTCGCCGCGCTCCACCTTCTGCCCCGGCTCGACCGACACACGGGAAAGGTGGGCGTAACGCGTGACCAACCCGTCGCCGTGATCGATTACCACCGTTCGCCCGTAACCGCCGTCGCGGCCGGCATAAACCACCGTGCCGCCGGCCGCCGCCCGTACCGCGGCACCGTAAGAGGCACCGATATCAACGGCCGCGTGAAACTCCCGCCCCCGCCAGCCGTACCCGGAGGTAATCTGCCCGGAAACCGGCCAACCCAGCTCACCCGAGCCGCCACCGCGCGAGGCGACCACGATGCGCTTCGTACCCCGCGCGACGATTTTCGTAACCGGCTCCCGCAGGACCTCACGGTGCACCTCTTCTTTGACTACCGGCGCGCCATTACGTTCTACCAGCCGGTAGGTCACCGCCCGGATGCCCGGTTCGCCGTCCTGCTTAACCTTTTCCTGCCCGCGGTAGAGCGAGGCATCGCTCACCATCTTTACCGCATAAGGTATCTTCTCTTCTACCCGCACCTCCCGCGTCACCACCACGTGAAGGACAGGTTGCGCCTTGACCAGGTTAAGCTCGTCGCCGATCTGCAGGTACTCGCCTTTGATTTGCGGATTGGCCGCGCGCAAATCCTCTACCGTCATGCCGTGAGCCCTGGCGATGCTCCACAGGGAATCCCCGGCCACCACCGTGTACTGCTGACTCCGCGGCACTCCCTCACGCAGCAATTGAATGGCTTCTTCCGGCGTGGCTACTTCACTCGTCTTCACCTCGCCGGAGATAAAATCCACTTTCTCCTCCACGGCCACGCGCAGCACCTTGCCGTCTTGCGGAACAAACCCCTCCCGCACCCTGGCCAATACCTGCTCGGCGGTCGCCCGATCCTTCACCCAGACAACCGCCCTCCCGTTGACTTGAATGGCCACCGCCTGCACCTGGAAGGCAAGGGCCTCGCGTAAGCGACTCCGCAGTACCTCCGGCGTCAGGACCTGCGCCGCGGCCGCCCTGACCGGCTTGAGCGTCAACCGGCGGTAGTTCTCCGGCCGAACCCAGCCCTGGGCGGCCAGCTCCTGCTCGAGCGCGGCTACGGTCTCCCGCACGACCGCCTCGGCCCGTGCCACGCCGATCGGCCGGCCCTCTACTTCTACGACCACCGCGTTCGGCCGTGCCAGAGCGTAGATGCCGATCGCAAGAGACATACCGGCAAGGGCGGCTACAAGGACCAATGGCCACGCGGGCCGCAGCTTTCCCAGGCTTTCTACCCTTTGCCCGAACCGGCCCAACGCGGCCACGCTTCCCTTGACCTCGGGCCTGCCCAACGCCTTGTCCACATAAAAAACCAGGTTATGTACCCAACCAACCAACCTGCCCTTACTGCCGGCTAATCCTCGAACAACTGCCGTCTGCCACCCGCTGGCGTTCTCTCCTTGCCTACGTTTGGAACGCGCCCGCCGGCGTACATCCCTGCCCCGAGGCCAGGGCAGCTCCCTCACCCAACGCCCCGGAGCGCGTGCCCACCCGGCCAAACGAGACGGTTTACTCTCTCCGCCTCCCCCTCCCAAGCTACACTCCCCTCCCAGGCTGACAACTTAACTCTTGGGGCCAAAATGGCACCTAACTCAAAAAACGATGCCTGGGCAATTCTAACATTGCTTTTGGTGCCCTGTAAAGGGCATTATTACCTGGTCTTTCCCGCTCGCCTTTAAATAAATGGCGCATTCCAGGCGCTTTTTAACCAGGCTACATGCTAGCGCGTACGGCTGCTCCATCCGGCCGCCGTAGCTCAGGTTGGCCGCATGGCAGCCCCCACCGCAAAAATAGCGCGCCCAGCAATGGCGACAGGTCTTATTCAGCACGTGCAGCGAAAGAAATTGCTCCTGCAGCCGCCGGTTGGTAACGCCTTGCTGCACGGAGCCAAGGAGGAATGCCGGTTGCCCCACCAACTGGTGGCAGGGATAAAGCTCGCCCCCGGGCGCAACGGCCAGATACTGGTAACCCGCGCCGCAGCCCTGAAGCCGTTTGGGAAGGCAGAGGCCCGGCTCGAGGTCGATCTGGAAATGAAAGAAGGTAAAGGGGCGCCCCGCCGCCTGCTCTTCGAGATGCAGGGCAACCACGCGGTCGTACTCTGCGGCCAGTACCGGCAAATCTTCTGGTCTCAGGGCAAAATCCTCCGTCGCCGCCGCCACCACCGGCTCCAGAGAAAGCCGGCGCAGGCCTAAAGCCAC
>JACIYD010000459.1 GCA_014360105.1 Clostridia bacterium | reverse complement strand
CCGCAGGGGCGCCTGGGGGTGCCGGGCTGCCGGTCTCGACCCTGCTTCTGCCCTACGGGCTGGCCTTGTCTAAGAAGCGCTGCCGGCTTAGTTCTGCGCCCCGTTTAGGCGGAGGCAGGCGGCCGTCAAGAGCAGGCAGGTTACTTGGCGGGCTTGGGCTTTGGGGAAAGAACCGGCAGACGGCGTATCCCCGGTAAGAAGCGGACGGCGCACCTGGAGATGAACGACTCAGGGAGATGGGGTTTGACAGAAGTATCGGTTTAAGTTATACTATCAAGCGTAGGATGCGCCCGTAGCTCAGGGGAGAGAGCACTGGCCTCCGGAGCCAGGAGCGCAGGTTCGAGTCCTGCCGGGCGCGCCACCGCAATCTGACAGGCCCTTAGCTCAGTCGGTAGAGCAGCTGACTCTTAATCAGCGGGTCCGGGGTTCGAGTCCCCGAGGGCCTACCAGAGAAATCAAGGGTTTGCGGGTTCGGACTTCGTTTCGGACCCGCTTTTTGATTCCATTTTGAGTCCCGACTTGGGAAACAGCTCGTTCAGCTTGGCCGCCGGCTGCTTCTTCAGCTCCGGCAGGACGTGGGAATAGGTGTCCAGGGTGAGGCCAATTTGGGAGTGGCCGAGGAAATGTTTTGCCGGACGGCAGGAATTGGCTGGCCTACGGCGAATTCGCCAGGTGGCCGCAATTCACAAGTACCGTGCTAACCGGTTAGGAAGGGTTCTACGGAGCGGCACGGAGGAAAATAATACGTGAAAAAAAGGGCAGGTAACCGATGATAAATGCGGCAATTCTGATAACAGACAACGGAAACAGATTGCCACGGCCTGTTGGCGTGGGCGTGGTACACTTGTGGCAGGCTGTTTACCTCGGGTGTTTCGCCGGTAGCACCTGTGTTGGACAATATAGGCCAGTATACTTCGTTCCAGCTCCAAAAAAGCTTTGGAATGGCGCGGTGACTGAATCTCATGTACCTGGTTGACACCAATGTATGGCTAGCGTGGTGTAGCGGAACTTCGGAAGCTGGTGGAAGCCGGCCGCTCCGTCTGTGAGGTATTACAAGACGAGGTGGAAGGAAACATGGTCGAGGCACGCAGAGTCTCAAAAATGACTGCCGTGAGACTGCCTCTCAGAGTGATTAAAGACATCGATACCTTGGTTGGCCGAGGCAACAGGTCCAAATTCATCACCACTGCTATTGAGAAGGAGCTGAGGCGACAAAAACGGCTCGCTTACGTCAGTTCTAGCGAGGGTTTCGTTTCCGATGACGAGATCCCTGACACCCTCGCCTTTGTCGATCGGCTGAGGCAAAGAGATTAAGGGGGATCCTCCTGCCGGCAATGGCCGGGAAAAGCTCCGGAGCCTTGTTGGATACCGATTTCCTGATCGACTTGAACCGCGGCCGGCATAATCCTTGGCGCCGGAGAGCAGAAAAACTGCTCTTGGAGATGGATGAAGAATTATACATTTCTACTGTCACGGTAGTAGAATTCCTGACCGGCCTTGCGAAAGACAAGCAGGAGGAAGCCCGGAGGATGCTGCAGGAGCTCTACCTTTACCTTTCTCCGTCATACGAAGAGGCGGCTCTGGCCGGCAAGCTCCGGCAGGAGTGGTTAAGCCGGGGCGTGACACTTTCCCTGGCCGACGTGATCAATGCTGCCCTGGCCCTTTCGCGCAATCTCGTTCTCGTGACGCGTAATACTGCCCATTACCCCTTCGAGGGCTTGATTATAAAAAGC
>JACIYD010000458.1 GCA_014360105.1 Clostridia bacterium | reverse complement strand
GAAAAATGGGTTTAGTGCGGCGGAAATACTGAATCCGCTCGAACATGTAGGCCCGCTGCTCGGGTGTGGCCATCAAGTCCAAGTCCACGTCCTTGCCGATGGGGATATAGGTAAAGTACCAGCCGAAGGCGGCGCCCTTCTCGACCATCAGGTCGATGAATTCGTCGCTGGCCACTTCCTCCGTGTTGTGGCGGTGGTAGGTTACGGAGATGCCGAAGACACAACCGTTTTCGCGCAGGAGATCCATGGCCCGCATGACCTTCTGGAACACACCCTTGCCGCGGCGGGCGTCCGTCTTTTCCTCCAGGCCGTCAATGCTGATGGCCAGGGTAATGTTGCCTACCCGCTGCATATCCCGGACGAACTGCTCGTCAATGAGGGTGCCGTTGGTAAAGATGTGCAGCACCTGCCCCTCGTGCTTCTCCGCCAGAGCCACCAGGTCCTTTTTGCGCAGCAAGGGCTCGCCGCCAGAAATAACCATGAAGCAAATGCCCAGATCCTCGGCTTCGGTAAAGATGCGGTCCAGCGTGGCAAAGTCCAGCTCCTCCTGCCGCTGGTAGTCGCCGGCCCAGCAGCCCAGACAGTTCAAATTGCACCGCTCGGTCGGGTCGATGAGCACCGCCCAGGGAACGTGAATCCCGTCTTTGACCTCGGCTTCCCTTTGCTTCGGGATACCGATCAGGCTGGCATTAATGAAAAAGTCGATGGCCAGCCGCGTGCGGATGTTCGGGTGCGTCGCAGTTAACATGCGGTGACAGAGCTGCGCCCAGTTGTTCGACGGGTCGTTGAAAGCCCGCCGCATACCCTCGATAAAGCCCTTATGCTTCGGGTCGCGCGCTATCTTCTCCGCCCAGGCGAGCAGGGTATTGACATGTTTCTCGGCATCCTCACGCATGATGAGCTTGACGCCCTGTTCCAGGAACTTCTCTCCCAGGAAAGTCCGAGCCAGGTTCACATTTGACCCTCCTTTATTTCTACATCCAGGCTCTTACGGGCCCAGTCCCGTTGGGCTCAAGACCTTTGGAGGCATGTCCGCCCCGGATCGGGCGGCTTAGCCGCTTACCGCCTCTCCGGGCCATAACCGCCCGACCACGGTCATGGTCAGGTCGCGCAGGTATTTCGTCTCTTCCTGATTGAGCATCTTTACCTGCTCTTCAAAGCTGGCCAGTTGATCCCAAAAGAGGCTTTGGTCGCTTGTCTGCGGTGCCCGGTGCACCAGATAGGCCAGCACGAAGCCTGCCAGAACGACCAGCGCCGTCTGCGGCCCCGTAAGCAGCGGCACCAGGTAACCGACCAACGCCTGCTCCTCCGTCTGATCCACCGCCCGCAGAGCAACGAGGAGGATGACCAGAAGGTAGGCACAAAAGATAAGAGGCTGACGAATGGTAACCAATTCGCCGGCGAGCTCCTGCAGGGTATTCCACACCCCGCGCTCCTTGGCCTGGATCACCCGCGCCCAGAGACCCTGGTCTGTCTCCGGCCATGGCCGCACCTCGCCCCGCGTGTCGCCTTCCTTGCCTGCCAGCGACAGGGCCTGCCGCGTCGGCTGGAAGAGTACCCGTGACCGCCCCGCGCCTCCTTCCCTGCCGATCTCATGGCTCACGGTCAATAAGCCCTTTTGCGCCAGGCCGTTCAAGACATCGTAAGCCGTCCACCGACTGACGCCGAGAACCTCTGCTACTTCGGTATAGTGCACCCCCCCGTTCTTCAGGGCCAAATCCACTGCGGCAGCCAGAAACTCCTTCTGCCTTCTGGTAAGCATGCCCTGACCCC
>JACIYD010000457.1 GCA_014360105.1 Clostridia bacterium | reverse complement strand
TGTTCAGTTAAATAAGATCCGGGGCTACCGCGCCGGAAGGAGGTTCCGTGCTGACTGCACTCTAAACGTAAATTTGGTGACATTTGTCAGCGGAATCCGGTGCCTGCACTCGCTATTCCTGATCATTTTAAGGCCAAGAAGCGCCATAGCCGAGCGGTTGCAGGCTTCACCTCAGCAATTCCCGCAGCCGCCCGGCCCATCGGCTTTTCGCGAACCCGTCCAAAAGGTCATCACCCTATTGCTCTTACCAGGACTTTGCTCAGGCAGAGGCTGGGGGGCGACAGGGATAACATGCATTCCTGCTCCTGCACTGAGCCACAGTAATCGCACCAGTTCTCTGTCTCTAGTTGGGCACCGCAGCAATGACAGTAGCCTACGTATTCCATAGCCTTTACCACCTCCTTAGCGTTTGGCTTATTATAACACAATATTTTTAACTTCACAATAATTTAATTGAGTCTACTTTCCACTCGCAATCCACTTCGTCAGAACGCTCACCCCAGCCCGCGCCGCGCAAGACTTCCTCCCTCCCTCAAGGGGCCCGCCTGCGGCCCGAAGAAAAGGTGCCCGTACTTTTGGTAGACATCCTCGAACTCGGCAATGCCCGCCGGGAGCCAGCTTAACGCTTGGGTTGCCGTGCCCAGGGTGCCGGCCGTTAATACATGGATTTGCAGTTTTATACCGTTTACCCTTACCTTCTCTCCACCGCCTCCTCCAATTCCGTCCACCTGGCCCGGGTGTATTTGGCCGTGGTTTCGACTCTGGCGTGACCCAGGATCTGGGCCACCACGTCAAGCCCCACACCGGCACGCACCATTCTCGTGGCGAATGTATGGCGCAGGGCGTGCGCCGCAGCCTGCTCGCTCAGGCGGCCAAGGTAGACGTATTTCTTCACTGCGTTTTGTGCTGCCTTCACGGTGAGGTGTCCACCGTTGGTTCGCCCTGGGAAGAGCCAGCCATGGGGACCGACCGCCCCTTGCTTTTCTAGCCACGGACCCACCAGGGCCCGCGCTTTGGCGCTGAACGGCACTTCCCGCCACTTCATACCCTTGCCGTAGGCCACCACGACCTTGCCCCGCCTCTCCTTGATCTCCACGTCGCCCACTTTGAGCTTTACGGCCTCCCCCACCCGCAGGCCCGCGAAAAGCATCAACCCCAGCAGGGCGCGATCCCGCTCACTCCCCTGGCGCTCCAGGGCCCGCAACAGGCGGTTCTCGTCCACCCGTTCCAGGGAACGGGGCGGCCGCTGGGGCTCGGCAAGCCTTTTGGGGAACCTGGGGAGGGCCTTGATGGCGCCGGTTTCGGCACACCAGGCAAGCCAGGCCTTCACCGCCGCGAGCCTCCGGTTGGCCGTCGTGGGGGCGAGGCGGCACGTGATGGCAAGGTGGGACTGGTAGTCCTGCAAATTCACGGCCGTGACCTTGCCGGGGCACAATTCCTCTACCCGGCTCACCTCAAACCACCTGGCGAAGTACCCAAGGTCCTCGTGATAGGCGCGCCTGGTGGCGCCCGAGCGCGAGGTGGCCAGGAATTCAGCGAACACAAGAGCACGCTGCTTTCTGCGGTGTTTTTGGGGCGCAAAGAAAACAAGAAAAGCCAAGAAACGGACGCGGTGGAACAGCGCTGGCTTGAACAACGCGCGGCACCAAACCGCCAGGCAATCCAGTAGCAAAAGGCGGAGGCCCAATTTGGTGCTCGTTCCGGAAAAGACCAGAAAACCAGAAGGAGTCTCGCAGGAAACGTCGAAGAACGCCTAAATAATCTTGAGGGAAACCGCAGCAGGATGG
>JACIYD010000456.1 GCA_014360105.1 Clostridia bacterium | reverse complement strand
C
Source organism: Clostridia bacterium (assembly GCA_014360105.1). GTDB lineage: Bacteria > Bacillota > DSM-521 > Neomoorellales > SLTJ01 > JACIYD01. Next base: position 1,794 of record JACIYD010000456.1, on the reverse strand, counting down.
CGGACTCGTCAGGTTTTGTGATGACTAGGAGGAATTGACTATCCCGTTATCGAAAGATTAATAATATAAAAAACTCCTTGCCGAGAGGAGGGATGGCAATGCGGCATCTGGGGTTAGTTTCCCCGCGGCTCCCCTTCTGGGAGAAGGAGAGTCTGGGGCATCTCATCCTTGATCTACTGGCCAAAGAAACAAGCTGGTACGCCGCCGTCGATTTTGTCGGGACCGAAGCCTGGACCATGCTCGAGCCCCGGGTAAAGGAGCGCCTGGGAAAAGGGGCACGGGTAGAGTTTCTTCTTGGGGAGAGTGAGGGTAACGGCGAAAAAAGTGCCCTGTCCGCGCTCTGGCGCTTGAGCCGGCAAAGCGACCTCGCGTGTTACTGCCTGGCAGGCGCCGTGGGGCCGGCGCGGGGAAGTTGTCGTCCGGGGGTACACCTTTTTCTCTACGGGGAGGGCGCGACAGCCATTATCGGTGTCCCTGAACTCACCAGGAGCACCCTCGCCCAGAACCGGGCCCGCTACTTGGTGCTGCAGGGCATGCCGGACGACGCCCTGCTGGCCGAAGCCATTGCCCTTTACCGGCACATTAAAAGCGCTCTACCCTGGCGTGGACTGCACCCACGCTGGTTCTACCTTCCGGCGGGTGTATCCTCCCCCAAAAATCACTCTTTGTTCTCGTACCCTTTTCGAGTAAAATAAGACATGAACCTCTTTTTCAGGCTGGCGATCTCTACTGGCCCTTCAGGGAGCATCGGCCACCGGGGAAATGAGGTCAATACTCCCGAGGAGGGTCAGCCCCATGTTTCAAGACCGCACGCTTGTTTGTCGTGATTGCGGTCGTACGTTTGTTTTCACCGCCGGTGAGCAAGAGTTTTACGCCGAAAAGGGTTTCCAGAACGAACCCTCACGCTGTCCCAGTTGCCGTGCGGCACGGCGCCAGGTAAGAGCGAGCGTTGGTGGTGCCCGGCGTCCTGGCAGTGCCAACCGAGCGCTTTACCGCGTGGTCTGTGCCGATTGCGGGCGCGAGGCAGAGCTGCCGTTCCAGCCTACCGGCGGCCGTCCTGTTTACTGCCCGGAGTGCTTCAGCCGGCGACGGGGGACGGCACGACGCTAACAGAAAGTGAACCCCGGTGCAAGCGTGGGAAAAAGTCTTTGCTGCTCTGACGCATCGCTTAGAAACTTATGAAACCAGGCCTGGACAGCGCGAAATGGCTGCCGCCGTGGCCCGGGTACTGGCAGAGGGCGGGCACCTCTTGGTGGAGGCCGGCACGGGCACCGGCAAGTCCTTCGCGTACCTCATTCCTCTCCTTTGTCATGCCGCCCTAAGCGGGGAGAAGGTGGTGGTAAGCACGGCCACCATTGCCCTGCAGGAGCAGATTCTCCGCAAAGACCTCCCACTTTTGCAGGAACTGTTGCCTGCGCGGCTGGAGGCGGTGCTGGTCAAGGGCAAGGGACATTATCTCTGCCGCTGGCGCCTGGAGCGTGAGCAGCAGGCGACTCTTTTCCCCGAGGAGGGCTGGCATGAGCTGTGTGCCTGGGCCCGGGAAACTACTACCGGGGACGGAGCCGAGGTGGAGGGGACGGTGCCGGCCGCCCTTTGGGCGCGGGTGGCGGCCGATGAAACCTGCCACCGGCCTTTCTGCCCCTACCAGGAGGACTGTTTCTTTCTCGCGGCGCGAGAACGTGCCGCGAGAGCGGCGGTACTGGTTGTCAACCACCATCTATACTTGAGTGACCTGAGGGTGCGCCTTGCCGGCGGCGGCGACACCGGTGTTCTGCCCGAACACCGGGTCGCCGT
>JACIYD010000455.1 GCA_014360105.1 Clostridia bacterium | reverse complement strand
GCTCGAACTGGAGAAGTTGTTGCGGAGCCAAAACATCCCCATTACCGGCGTCTACATGCCGCCCGTCTCCACCCACCACTTGATGATCGTCGGCGTAAGGCCGGCCTATACCGGTATTGCCGCCCAGATTGCCCAGCTCGCCTTTGGGAGCAAACTCGGCCCCTGGTTTCATATGGTGATGGTGGTTGACGACACCGTGGACATTTATAACTGGAACGAAGTGATGCATGCCTTCTTCACCCGCTGTCATCCGCAAAGGGGCATTCACATCTGGGAAGGCACGGGGACGCCGCTCTATCCTTTCCTTAGCCTGGAAGAAAGGAAAAGATCCCGCGGCCCCAAGGTGCTTTTCGACTGTACCTTCCCTGTAGAGTGGGACGAATTGAGCGAAAAACCGCGCCTGGTTTCCTTTCGCACGGTGTACCCGCCGGAGATCCAAGAAAAAGTGCTGGCTAACTGGAAAGATTACGGTTTTCCAAGCTGAAAGGGGAGAAAACCTTGGCCCTTTACGATACCTTTGTCAACAGCCTGGCCGATTTGCCCGAAGGGGAGGCTACCCTGTTCGTGCGGGATCTCACTCCCGGCCGGTATAAGTACTGCTACCGCTATGTCCGGGCACTGCTTTCCTCCGATCCTCACCGTTACCCCGACCGGTTGGCCATCAGGTTTGCGCGCGGCCAGCTCCACCCTGAAGCCTATTCGCTGCAGATCCTTGAGGAGTTGCCGTACATTCCGGCCAAGTACTTGGCCTGAAGCCATTAGCAGGCGTCGGCGCCGCTGACAGAAAGGAGGGACGAAGCGGTGACCGTGCTTCTCGCGGAGAAGGAAAGTGACGCAGTTTCCCTGTCCGAGGAAAGCTCGGCATGGCGAAAACTAAGCGAGGCGGCTGCCGACCTGGCGGGCACGCTTAACCGCCGGACATTGGCGCCCCGCCTGATTTACCATGCCTGCCAGCTCTTGGCCGCGGAAAAGGCGGTGCTTGTGCTCAAGGAGACCGGCGGCTGGGGTTACCGCCTTTACCGCTGGCAGGACGGAGAGTTGGTGACGGACGGCGAGTTTTTCCTGGAGGTCAGGGGGTTGGTGGCGGAAATCCTCACCGACGGGCTCCCTCGGGCAGCAATGCACGGGGAGGCAGCGGCCGAGGTGGATTATCTTGGTGCGTCCCGCGAGATAATCGCGCTGCCTTTAAAGGTCGATGGTTTTCTTTTGGGTGTACTGGCGGTCGCGGACAAAGCCGGCGGAGGGGCGTTTTCGTCGGCCGATCGCGACCTGCTCCGCGTGCTTGCGGTCCAGGGAGCCCTGGCCCTGGAAAACGCCTGGCTGTACGAACAGGCGGATGAGCGCTTGCAGGAAAAGGTAGCGGAACTGCATACGCTAAACCTCATGCTGCGCGGGCAACAGTCCCTCCTGCAGCGTTCGGCGGACCTTTACCAACAGTTGACCGAACTCGTCCTTACCGGTCAGGGTCTGGAAGCCATCTGCCAGGCCTTATACCAAGTAGTACACGCTCCCCTGGTGGTGGAAAACGAACAACACCAAGTATTAATGCGCCTCGGCATGGGGGAGAACGAGCGGCATATATCCCTGCGCGACCTGCCCGCCGGCCACGCCCCTTCCCGCCGGGTAGCGGTGTGCCGCAAGGCCACGCGTTTCAATCTGGAGGGCGGTCCCTTCCGCGCCCAGATCGTGGTGCCCCTCGTGGCCGGACAGGAGATCCTGGGTTACCTCTACGCCCTGGAGAACGAGCGCCCCCTGGGCACGCTGGAGCAGATGGCTTTGGAGAACGCGGGAACCGTCCT
>JACIYD010000454.1 GCA_014360105.1 Clostridia bacterium | reverse complement strand
TCTACGTGTTCTTGGTGGCGGGGCCCAGGCGCATCTCGGGCCTGCGTCAAGCGTTGGCGCGGGGCGAGCTCCCCGCCCCGCCCCTTTTCGACGGCGTTATCCTGCTGGTGGCCGCTCTGCTCTTTCTCTTTCCCGGTTTCCTTACCGATTGCCTTGCCCTTCTCCTCTTGATTCCCGCTTTCCGTAGCCTCCTGCGGCGTCAGGCCTGCCGCCTGGCCTGGCGCTACGTACGCGGCCGCTAACCCGCCCGCTAGTCTTGTGATATAATTAACCTAAACGGGCCTGCTCTTGGGCAGGCCAGGGGGGTAAGCCGCTTGGAGGCCAAAGAAAAATTCGGCGGTGAAGGCCTTACTTTTGACGACGTACTGATCGTCCCTCGGAAATCTAAAGTATTGCCCCGTGAGGTGGATGTTTCCACCTGGTTTGCCAGGAATATTCGTCTCAACATTCCCATCGTCAGCGCGGGCATGGACACGGTTACCGAGGCAAGGATGGCCATTGCCATAGCGCGCGAGGGCGGCATCGGTGTCATCCACCGCAACCTTTCCATCGAACGGCAGGCAGAAGAAGTGGACCGGGTCAAGCGCTCCGAACACGGCATCATTACCGATCCGGTATATCTCAGTCCTGATCATACCATTGGCGAAGCGATGCGTATTATGGAGCGCTATCATATCTCGGGCGTGCCTATTACCGTCGGCCGGCGCCTGGTCGGTATCCTGACCAACCGCGACCTGCGCTTCGAAACGGATTATTCTCGCCCCATCGGCGAGGTGATGACCAAGGAGAACCTGATTACCGCGCCCGAAGGAACGACCTTGGAAGAAGCCAAGAAGATTCTCCAGCGGCACAAAATCGAGAAGCTTCCCCTGGTCGATCAAGACTTCAACCTCAGGGGGCTCATCACGATCAAGGATATCGAAAAGGCACGCCAGTATCCTAATGCCGCCAAGGACCTGCGGGGCCGTTTGCGGGTGGCCGCGGCGGTCGGGGTGGGCGAAGAGGCGAAGGAACGGGTGGCGGCCCTGGTGGCGGCCGGGGTCGACGCAGTGGTGATAGACACGGCGCACGGACACTCGACCTACGTCCTGGAAACGGTGGCCCGCATCAAGGAGGCATATCCCGATCTGCCGGTGGTGGCCGGCAACGTAGCCACGGCGGAGGGAACGCGCGATCTCATTGCGGCCGGCGCGGATGCGGTAAAGGTGGGAGTGGGTCCGGGTTCCATCTGTACTACCCGGGTCATCGCCGGCATCGGCGTGCCCCAGATTACCGCCATCTTCGAGTGCGCGCGTGAGGCGGCGAAGTACGGCGTGCCGGTGATTGCCGACGGGGGCATCAAATATTCCGGCGACATCACCAAGGCACTGGCCGCCGGGGCGGATACGGTAATGATCGGCAGCCTCTTGGCCGGTACCGAGGAAAGTCCGGGGGAGATCGAAATCTACCAGGGCCGCAGTTTTAAGGTCTACCGCGGCATGGGCTCCCTGGGCGCGATGAAGGAAGGCTGCCGGGACCGTTACTTCCAGCAAGAAATGGAGAAACTTGTACCGGAAGGGATCGAGGGCCGCGTACCGTACAAGGGCCCCCTGGCAGAAACGATCTACCAGTTGGTGGGAGGGCTGCGGGCCGGCATGGGTTATTGCGGCGTACGCAACCTGGAGGAATTAAAGCGGGACACCACCTTCATTCGCATTACCAGCGCCGGCTTGCGGGAAAGCCACCCCCACGATGTGGTCATTACCAAGGAAGCTCCCAACTACTGGCCGTAAAGGAGGGTTGTATCGTGCCGTACGAGGGCTTGATCTATCG
>JACIYD010000453.1 GCA_014360105.1 Clostridia bacterium | reverse complement strand
CCCCCGCAACAGCAATTCTTTCCATTTCGTCTTGCGGAATCCGCAAAAATGCATCAACCACCCGGGGGTCGAATTGCTGACCAGCGCACCGTTCCAGCTCTTCGCGCGCCTTCTGGGGGGTAAAGGCCTGCCTGTAAGGCCGGGTGGAGGTCATGGCGTCGTAGGCGTCGGCCACGCGGAGGATGCGCGCCAGGAGCGGGATCTCCTCCCCGGAAAGGCCGGCGGGATAACCTCCGCCGCCGTAGTCTTCGTGATGGTGGCGCACGGCTGCGATGACCGCCGCAGGGAACCGGGCCGGTTCCAGGATCCTTGTTCCCACTTCGGGGTGGTTCTGCATCTCTTTTCTTTCTTCCGGTATAAGGGGGCCCGGTTTAAGAAGAATGCCCTCGCGCACGCCGATTTTGCCCAGGTCGTGCAAAAGGCCGGCCAGGTAGACCTGTTCCTGCTCTTCAGCACTGAGCCCCAGGAGGCGGGCACACGAACGCGCCCATTTCGATACCCGGACGGAGTGGCCCCGCGTGTAAACGTCCTTGGCCTCCAGGGCCGCTGCCAGCGCCTGCACGGCGCTCAAGTAATATTCGCGCAGCGAGGAGTAAAGCCGGGCGTTTTCCAGCGCCAGACCAAGCTGGGCCGCGACGGTAGACACGTACTCAACTTCCTCTTTCGACCAGCGCCGCGGTACGGGAGAATAAATCTTCAGGGTGCCCAGAATCTTTCCGCCAGTTTTCACGGGCGCCACAATCAAGGCCCGCATTTCAAGCGTGTAATAGGGGAGGTGCCTGCCAGACCCGTCGTCGGCCAGATCTTCCACTACCACGGCTTCCCCTCTTTGGAGCACCTCGCCCAGCAAATTGCCTTCCGGCCGGATCCGGGCTATCTTTGCCTGCAGCCCCAGGCTCATACCCACATTGCCCCTCAGCACCAGTTCGCCGGTATTTTCGTCAAGCACCCGCAGGGCGCACCATCGGGCTCCCAATACGTCCCGGACGCTTGCCAGAGCTGATTCAAGCACCAGATCCACATCCAGGCGGCTCGACAACATCTGCCCTACTTCGGTCAGCCGTTCAAGCATGGCCGCCCTTTCCTGCACCTTCCGGAAAAGCCGGGCGTTTTCCAGCGCCAGACCAAGAGCGGTGCCCAGGGTGGTAAGAAATAAAGTCTCCTCTTCGGAAAAGCGCTGGCCTCCCGGCCAGCCTGCTAAAGTCAGCACCCCCATCACCCTGCCTCCAACTTTAAGAGGTACCGCAACGGCCGGCCGCTTTTCTTCGGGCGTGCTTTTTACCTCGTCAAAGTGCGCGGCGACGGCTTCCCGCTCGACGGCGGCGATTATTTCCCCGGCCGGAATAGTTTCGTTGCCCGGCTCCAGGGCAGCCGCCACTTCGGCAGTCGCCGCCCCTGGTTCCGCCTCGCCCAGCATGATCACCGATCCGCCGGCGGCGCCGGTCAATTCCAGCGCCGCCCGAAGACCCCGCCGGGCGGCTTCGGCCACCTGGAGGCTGCCGGAAACAGCTTTGCTGAATTCAAAGAGGGCGCTTAGTTCGTTTACCTTTTTCTGTAGTTCCTGCCTGGTGTACAGCAGTTGGGCCACGGTTTCTGTCACTGCCCGCATCATCTCTGTGGCAACCGAAAGCCGCTCTTCGGACCAGATGGGGACAGTTTTGGCCGCCGCCAAAAGCTCCTCTTCGGCAACGCCCGTTTCCCGGGCCAGCCGCGCCACCGCGTCTTGGGCCAAAGGCCGCAGAGCTACGTTTCCGCCTATCAGCACCGCCACCGTTTCCCCCGTCACTTGCAAAGGCGCTCCCATGTGCACCA
>JACIYD010000452.1 GCA_014360105.1 Clostridia bacterium | reverse complement strand
GGTGCACGACGCCCTGCACTGGGACGCAGGGCGCGGTTTTTACCGCCTGACCAACCACGCCGGCGGTCTGGAGGGCGGGGTCACCAACGGCGAGCCGCTCGTCCTGCGGGCTGCCATGAAACCCATTCCCACGTTGCGGCAGCCCCTGGCGAGCGTGGATCTCCGCGAGAAGCGGCCGGCAGCGGCCGCCTACGAACGGGCGGATATTTGCGCCGTGCCGGCCGCCTGTGTGGTGGGCGAGGCCATGGTGGCCCTGGTCCTTGCCGACGCGCTGCTGGAAAAGGTGGGCGGCGATCACCTGGAAGAAGTGAAGGAGAATCTTGCCCGTTACCGGGAGCACGTGGCCGCCTTTAGCGGGGTAGACGGGGATGGTTGAAGGAAAAAACGTCATTCTGGTGGGCTTTATGGGGACGGGCAAGACGGTCGTCGGGCGGCGGCTGGCGGCCGCTCTGGGCAGGGAGTTCATCGATACCGATGCCGAGGTGGAGCGGCTTACCGGCCGGACGATCCCTGAGCTTTTTGCCCGTTACGGCGAGGGCCGCTTCCGCACGGAAGAGGCGCGGGTCCTGGCCGGCGTCTGCCGCCGGGGCAACCGGGTGATCGCCACCGGCGGGGGCGCGGTTCTCGACCCCGCCAACGTGGAGCGGCTGCGCGAGTCCGGTGTAGTGGTCTGGCTCACGGCCCCGCCGGTGGAGATCTGGCGGCGGGTGGGGGGCGCCGGGGGGCGGCCGCTGCTCGCCGGTGCAGGCGGCTTGGCCAAGGTTGAAGCGATGCTGGCCGCGCGGGAGCCCCATTACCGCAGGGCGGCCGATTTCTCGGTAGAGACCGGAGGGCGCTCCGTCGAGGCGGTGGTAGCGGCAATTATCGAGGAGCTGGCGCGCCGCAAGGTGATGCTTGGGGAAGGAGCGGGCTGACGCATCCGCACTTTCGTTAGGCGGTCTTTGGCTCCCGGCGAGAGACTTGAGCACCGCGGCGAGCCGAACTTGCGCGAGGGCGAGGGCACAAGTCCGGCCGGAGGCTACGGACGGCCGGAGCGGCCGCGGCGCCACGGAGGGCGCGCACGAGCCGGGAGCCCGCCGTAGTCCGAAGCTCGAGCACCAGTATCGCCCGCGAGGCTTGCGCCAACGAGGGAGCCGTAAGGAGCAAAGTGGAGATTGGCCAGAGGAGCGGGTTCTTGCGGTGGGGGTACCGGGGGAAGGAGGTGCCCGGTCGCAGGCCTGAGCGGCCGGGCAAACGGGCCTTGCAAGAGCTTTGGGTAACGCTGGGAGAACGCACTTATCCCATCTATATCGGCCGGAGGCTGCTGTCCCGCCTCGACCGCTATCTGCAACAGTTGCCCCTCTCGCCCGCGCTTCTGGTGGTGACCAACCCCACCGTGCGCGCCCTTTACGGCGAGGCGGTGGCCGCGAGCCTCGGCCGGGCCGGCTACCGCGTTGCCTGGGCGGTAGTGCCGGACGGCGAGGAGGCCAAAAGCCTTGCCGTTTTGGACCGGCTTTATGACGAAGCTTTTGCCGCGGGGCTGGACCGCCGCGCCGCCGTCCTTGCCCTGGGCGGGGGTGTCGTGGGGGATGTGGCCGGGCTCCTGGCCGCCACCTACATGCGGGGTATCGCTTTCGTCCAGCTTCCGACCACCCTCTTGGCCCAGGTAGACGCCTCGGTAGGGGGCAAGGTGGCCATTAACCACCCCCGCGGCAAGAACCTCATCGGCGCCTTCCACCAGCCGCGTCTGGTCCTGGCCGACGTGGAGACGCTGGCCACTCTGCCGCCCCGGGAATGGCGCTGCGGCCTGGCGGAAGTGGTCAAGTACGGCGTTATTCGGG
>JACIYD010000451.1 GCA_014360105.1 Clostridia bacterium | reverse complement strand
GTATTTCCGGGAATCTGGTGCTCGAGAAGAAGGAAAGGAGACCCAACCCTGGGAATTGAGATAGGGAAACAACAAAACCAAACCCGCGGGGAGGGTCTCTCAAAGTGAAAGCTAAATGGAATGGTATTAGTTTTGAAGAACTGGAGGCATTCGTATTTCGCCTCGTAATACAAATAGTTCGACAGGCACTGGTCGGAATCCTTGAGGATCTGGACAAATATTTTTCAGTAGTAAGGGATCGCAACCGCTATAAAGCAGAGGAGATCGAAGAGAGAGTACTGGATACCCTATTTGGGCCCATAAGGTTTAAGCGGCGTTGCTATCTAGACCTGGTTACGGGCGAGAGAGTGCATCTACTGGACCAGAAACTAAAGCTAAAGCCGTATCAGCGGGTAAGTCCGGGGCTAGTCAAAGTGGCGGTAAGTTTAGCAGCGCAAGGGCCATCTTACCGGGCAGCTCGGGACCGGATAGAAGAGCTCATGGGCGAAAGGCTAATAAGCCACGAAGGCATAAGGCAAATGGTGCTTAAGACCTCCGAAATTATCGAAAAGGTTCCAGTTGAGGAGAAGCTGCCCAAGAAAAGAGGGGTAGTCTTCGTCGAAGCACCACGGGCTATGGACTGGAAAACAGGGTAAGAAGAAAAGGGGAAGGAAGCGCAAAAAAGAAGAAAGCAAGCTGGGTGTGGTGCACGAAGGCTGGCGGCCGCGTTATCCGGCAAGCCAGGACTACGAAACCATACCCCTGTTCAAGTATCTTTTAGGTTCGGGGTACGGCAGAAGAGTTTTGGGAGAAAATCTACGAAGAACTAGAGTGCCACTATGAGCTTGAGTTTAGCCTGGTAGTTATCAACGGGGACAGAGCAGAGTGGATAAGAAAAGGGGTAGAATACTTCCCCCAGGCCATCTACCAGTACGACCGCTTCCATGTGGCCAGGGAAGTGCAAAGAGCCCTAAACTGGCACGAAAGTTTAAAAACCAAGGCACTTAGCGCCCTTAGGGACAACGAACTAGGCCGGCTGGTGATGATAATTGAGCAGGCTGAGGAACTAGCGAACGAGCAGGACCGACCCAAAGTACAAGCTCTGAAGATCCTGGTAGAGCAAAACCGTGAGTACATCCTGGACTACCGGATTAGGCTGGCCGCTTTAGGTTATAACTGCGAAGGCTTGGGAGGACTAGGCAGTGCGGAGTCCAACGTAGGTAAATTCAAAGCCCGCACCTGGGGCCGGTCCTGGTCGTCAGAGGGGCTTTCGGCTCTAGCCAACGTCCTGTTTGCGCTCATTAACGGGAAGCTTGGCTTCTACACCCAACAGGTCACTAGCTGCATAAAGCAAACAGAGGAAAAGGTAGTAGCTTCAGCGGCCCAGGTGATAAGAAAGGCAGCACGTACAGCCGAACCGGCGATAAGAAGGGGCCATTTCCCCTGTCTAGACCGGGGCACCGAAGGCTACGCCGAGCTGTTTCGCCAGATCCTGCGGGAGGGATTTAGCCTCTACTAAGGCTAGGCGCCAAGCGACAGTCCGGGTCAGACTTGGAACCAACTTACAGGGCTGACCTCCGGCAACAGAATTCTATACCTGGTACAAATTGCTTAGTCCGGCATTGCTTCCGGACCGCGGTTTACCCTACTCAATTTCCAGTTGGCATCCTGAATTATTGCTCCCAAAGTCTGGAACAAAAAAATAATACCCGGATCAAATTGACACAGACTTAAGCCAGGAGGGATTGTTAAGGATGGTTAGTAATCTATATAATTGTTCATTGGAAATAAATAAAAATGGCGGGTTGGCCTCCCTAAGACTGGACAATTAATCCTTAACCTCA
>JACIYD010000450.1 GCA_014360105.1 Clostridia bacterium | reverse complement strand
CAGATTCCGGTCTACCTCGACGGCTGGCGTCTGCCTTGTGATGTGCCTCCGGCGCTGGTGGGTGGGAGGGTGCTGGTACCCCTGCGCGCCATCTTCCAGGGCCTTGGTGCCACCGTCCATTGGGACGAAGCTACCCGCGAGATTACGGCACAACGCGGTGAACGGCAGATAAAACTGACCGTCGGCGAAAAGACCGCCTCCGTGGACGGCCGGCCGGTAAAGCTGGACGTGCCGGCCCAGGTGGTCGACGGACGGACACTGGTGCCGGTACGCTTTGTCAGTCAGGCCCTGGGTGCGGCGGTGGAGTGGCGGGCGGCCGAGCGGGAAGTGCACATCTTTCGTTGACGTGTGCCGGCCGGCGGGGTACAATAGGGGCCGCGAAAAAGGAGGCTTATCCGGGCGGTGAAGGCGAAAAGAGGCAAAGCGGGCGGGGTCGGGCGTGCCGGCAGAATACTCCTGGCGGTCCTTTTGATCTTGCTTGTTTGCGGGTGGTCCCCGGCGGTGCACGCCGCGTCGCACCCCCGCGTCCTGGGGGAATGGCGCGAACCGGTCACCGGCGTGCACCCCGCTTTCCTAAGCGTCACGCCCGGCGGGGGCCTTTTGGTGGTGCGTAACGGCTACCTGGGGCCGAGCGTGGTGGAACTCGACGCCGCCGGCGCGAAGGTATGGGAGTACGGCCCCGTCCAGGCCACGGCGGCCGTTCGGCTGGACAACGGTCATACGCTCATCTGTGACAGCGGTGCCCCCGGCCCGCCGCGCGTGCCGCGCGTGATCGAGGTGACGCCGCAGGGTGCGATCGTCTGGCAGTACCGGACGAAAAACCGCGCCGAGGCGCCCCAGTTTGCCCTACGCCTCAGCGGCGGCCGCACCCTCGTTACCCTGCCGGACCGCGTAGTCGAAGTGGACAGCCGGGGTCGCCTTCTCTGGGCGAGCAAGGCGGCTTTCCGGCGCGCGGCGCAGGCGGTGCGGCTTGCAAGCGGCCACACGCTGGTGGTGGAGCGCGGCCTGGGCGGGGGCGGCCGGGTGGTGGAACTAGACGGTAAAGGATTGCCGGTCTGGCAGTATCCCGGAAAGGCCGGGCAACTGCCGCTGCTGGAGCCAGTGGCCGCCTACCGTGAAGGGGACGTGACCCGCATTTGTGATGTCGGTGCCGCACGCTTGCTCAGTGTCGACCGGGCGGGGACAGTGGTTGACGTCCTGAGCTGGGAGGAGGTACGGCTCGGCCTGCCCCTCGGCAACCAGTGGTGGATTACCCCGGCACCCGACGGTACGCTTTTCCTAAGCGCCTCCTATACCAACGGCCGCGGAACGGTGCTTCACCTGAACGACCGCGCGGTGAGACTTTACCTGGACGGCAAGCTTACTTTGCTTGACCTCCCGCCGCTGCTGGAACAGGAAGAGGTGCTCGTTCCCGTACGTCCCCTGGTCGCCGCCCTGGGAGGCGGCCTTGCGTGGGATGCGGCGACGGGACGCGCCGTCGTGCAGGGGGTGCGGGGTACCCTCGTTTACGCGGCAGGCGTACGGGAAGTGCTGGTCGACGGCCGACCGGAGCCCTTGCCGGCGGCACCTCGCCTCCTTGGCGGCAGTCTTTTTGTCCCTTACGCCCGCCTGGCGGAGAGCCTGGGCGCGACCGCCCGCTGGGAAGAAAAGACCTTGACCCTTTACCTGACACGGCCCGCGCCGGCGCCTCCTTCGCCTGATGGAGAGGCCGGCTTCTAGCATCGCGGCGAGCCGGGCTTTTCGCGAGAGTACCTCATGGGGGCCGGCCTCGGATTCGCTCCGGTCCAAAAGAGCGTCTTGGAGGGCAGGAGTTGGCAAATGCACTA
>JACIYD010000045.1 GCA_014360105.1 Clostridia bacterium | reverse complement strand
CGTTGCTCCGTACCGGCGGGTGTGCTATACTACCCATGGTCCAATACGCACGTATCGGATCTGGGCAGTGGTGCCCGGCCTTACGGCCGGGTTCTGCCGGAGATGAGGATATGGTGGCCAAACCATCACGGAGGTGGCAAGCAAAGCGTGGCCATTATTTCGATGAAGCAGTTGCTGGAAGCCGGAGTTCATTTCGGTCACCAGACCCGGCGCTGGAACCCCAAGATGGCTCCTTACATCTTCACCGAGCGCAACGGTATCTATATTATCGACCTGCAGAAAACGGTGAAGAAGATCGAGGAAGCCTATCATTTTGTCCGGGACCTGGCGGCCCAGGGAGGAAAGATTCTTTTTGTCGGAACAAAGAAACAGGCGCAGGAATCCATTCGCGAAGAGGCGGAGCGTTGCGGCATGTTTTACGTTAACGTGCGCTGGCTTGGCGGCATGCTGACCAATTTCCAGACCATTCGCTTGCGTATTAACCGCCTCCTGGAGCTGGAGCGCCTGGAAGCCTCGGGCCGTCTGGCAATGCTGCCGAAGAAGGAAGCGGCACGGCTGGCAGGGGAGAAAGAGAAGCTAGCCCGCTTCCTGAGCGGCATCAAGAATATGAAGGCCCCGCCCGACGCGCTTTTTGTCGTCGACCCGCGCAAGGAGAAGATTGCCGTAGCCGAGGCGCGGCGGCTGGAAATCCCCATTGTAGCCATCGTCGATACAAACTGTGATCCCGACGAAATCGACTTCGTAATTCCCGGCAACGATGACGCGATCCGGGCGGTGCGCCTTTTGACCAGCAAGATGGCCGACGCGGTCTTGGAAGGGACGCGGGGCCAGGAAGCGGAAGTACTCGAAGCCCAGGCTTGAGCTTAAGGAGGGATCGCCTCTTGACCGAGATCAGCGCCTCTTTGGTCAAGGAGCTGCGCCAGCGAACCGGGGCGGGGATGCTGGACTGCAAAGAAGCATTAAAGGAGACCGGTGGCGACATCGAGCGGGCCATCGAACGGTTGCGGGAAAAGGGCCTGGCCAAGGCGGCGAAGAAGGCGGGGCGCGCGACCGCCGAAGGGCGGGTAGAGTCGTATATCCATGCCGGCGGCAAGATCGGCGTCTTGATCGAGGTGAACTGCGAGACCGACTTCGTAGCGAAAACGCCGGAATTCAGGGAACTCTGCCGGGAGTTGGCGATGCAGGTCGCGGCTTCGCGGCCCGAATACGTGAGCCGGGATGAGGTACCGGAAGAAGTCCTGGAAAAAGAAAAGAGTATCCTGCGCGCCCAGGCCCTGCACGAGGGGAAACCGGAAAAGGTCGTCGACAAAATCGTCAGCGGCCGGCTGGAAAAGTTCTATGCGGAGCATTGTCTCCTGGAACAACCCTTTATTAAAGACCTCGACCGGGCGGTCAAGGACCTTTTGGCCGAGAAAATTGCCACCATGGGCGAAAACATCGTGGTACGGCGCTTCGTCCGCTTTGAATTGGGGGAACAATAGGCGGAGGTCCGGGGCGGCCTATGCCCAAGCCAAAATACAAGCGGGTAGTGCTAAAACTGAGCGGTGAGGCCCTGGCCGGATCCAAGGGGTCCGGTATCGACCAGGAAACGTTGCACGCCATCGCCCGCCAGGTAAGAGAAGTCAGGGATCTGGGCGTGGAAATTGCGGTGGTGGTCGGGGGCGGCAACCTGTGGCGCGGCGTGATGGGCAGTGCCCAGGGCATGGACCGGGCCACTGCCGACTATATAGGGATGTTGGCCACGGTGATGAACGCGCTTGCCCTGCAAGACGCGCTGGAGAAGCACGGAGTCGAGACCCGTGTCCAGACGGCCATTGAGATGCGCCAGATTGCCGAGCCCTACATTCGCCGGCGGGCCATCCGGCATCTGGAAAAGGGTCGCGTGGTCATCTTTGCCTCGGGCACCGGCAACCCTTACTTCTCCACAGACACGGCGGCAGCACTGCGCGCGGCCGAGATCGAAGCCGAGGTTATCCTCATGGCCAAACGCGTCGACGGTGTTTACGATGCCGACCCGCTCGTTCACCCCGAGGCGCGGCGCTATAAGGATCTGGCCTACCTCGAGGTGATCAACAAGGGGCTGGCTGTGATGGATACCACAGCTACTTCCCTATGCATGGACAACCGCATCCCCATTGTCGTTTTCGGTTTAAATGAGGCAGGGAACATCAAGCGAGCGGTGATGGGCGAAGAGGTGGGCACCTACGTAGGGGGGAGAGGATGATGCAAGAGCTGCTCAAGGACGTCGGTGAGCGCATGCAAAAAGCCTGCGAAGCCCTGCGCAAAGAACTGGCTTCTTTGCGGGCCGGGCGTGCCAACCCTGCCCTGCTAGAAAAGATCACGGTTGACTATTACGGTGCCGCCACGCCGATCAACCAGTTGGCGACCATCACGGCGCCCGATGCCCACCTCCTGGTGGTCCAGCCCTGGGACAAGAGTACCGTCCCGAAAATCGAAAAGGCCATTCTCAAGTCCGACCTCGGGGTAAACCCGACCAGCGACGGCACGGTAGTGCGTGTACCCATTCCGCCCCTCACGGAAGAGCGGCGGAAAGAACTGGTAAAGGCCGCGCGCAAAAAGGGCGAGGAAGCGCGGGTGGCCATCCGCAACATCCGCCGGGACGGCAACGATCAGGCCAAAGCGGCAGAAAAAGAGGGTCTGGTTTCCGAGGACGAGGCGAAGCGGACGCAGGAGGAAATCCAGAAACTGACCGACAAATACATCAAGGAAGTGGACAAGATCCTGCAGCAAAAAGAGGAGGAAATTATGGCCGTTTAAAGGGGCGGGGTGGCTTTGGTTCCGGACGTCATCGGGTGGCCTGAGGAAGAGGCGTTAGCGCACTTGGCGGCGGCCGGTTACGGCGTAGAACGCGAGTTTACCGGGCCGGTCGCACCAGATGCGACACGGCGGGTGGTGCGGCAGCGCCTGCTTGCCGACGGGCGCGTCGCTTTGCTTTTGGCTGCTCCGCCCATGGGGAAGGGGGGTGCCGGGCTGTGCCCCACCGCATTACGGAAGAATGCCTGCCTGCGGCATCTGTGCAGACGAATGCCCCAACGGGGCAATCAGCGAAGGGGACGATACTTTCCTGATTGACCCCGAAGCGTGTACCGATTGCGGTACCTGCCTAGACGTTTGCCCCCACGAGGGAGCCATTGTCCGTGATTAGACTTGGGACCTTGTGCGGCCCGCGGGCCAGACCCGGGTGCGCGGGCCGTTGCTTCCGGGCGGCACCCATAAGGGAGACGAGCGTAAATACGGCATTACGGGCTGTGGTCTGATAATGTCATGGAGACGGTTGTGGTGGCAAAAGCAGGCCAGACGCTGGCGGCGAGGGCTCGATCCGCACCGTCTGCCGCGTCATGTAGCGATCATTATGGACGGCAACGGGCGGTGGGCCTTGCGCCAAGGGCTGCCGCGTGTTGCCGGCCACCGGGCCGGGGTAGAGACCCTGCGGGCCATCGTGGAAAGCTGTATCGACATCGGGATCGGGGTGCTAACAGTATATGCTTTTTCCACCGAGAACTGGAAACGCCCCCGGGAAGAAGTTGCCGCGCTAATGGATTTGCTGGTGGAATACCTGCGCCGCGAATTGCCCGAGTTGAAACGAAACGGCGTCCAGATACGGGCTATGGGCGACCTCGCCCCACTGCCGGAGGCGGCCCGGCAGGAATTGCAGCGGGCCCAGGAGGAAACACGGCAGGAACAAAAGCTGGTGCTCAACATTGCGGTCAACTATGGTGGCCGGGCCGAACTGATCAGAGCAGCAAGGTTGATCGGCGAGGCCGTGGCCAAGGGGGCCTTACGGCCTGAAGAAATAAATGAAGAAACCTTTGTCCGTTATCTCTATACGGCCGACCTGCCCGACCCGGACCTGATCATCCGCCCTTCGGGGGAAATGCGCCTGAGCAATTTCCTCCTGTGGCAGAGTGCCTACAGCGAACTTTGGGTGACGCCCACCCTTTGGCCCGACTTTACTCCGGCTGACTTCTGGACGGCGCTGGCCGACTACCAGCAACGCCACCGGCGCTTCGGTGGCCTGGGTCATGCATAGACGGCGTTTGCTTACCGCCTTGGTAGGCATGCCGCTGATGCTGGTGCTGGCCTATCGGGGCGGGTGGGCGTGGTTTGGGGCTGTCCTTTTCTTGCACCTCTTGGCGGCGACCGAGGCACGCAGGCTCTTGCGCGGCCTGACCTGGCCGGTTCCGGCGGCCACCCTCTACGGCGGAGCGGTGCTGACGGAGCTGGGGAGCTACCTGCGAGGGGAAGAGGGCTACTACCTGGCAGGGCTCGCCGTATTTGTGCTTTTTGTTGCCTGTTTTCTGGTTTTTTATCCCCGGTACCGCCTGGGTCATCTTGCCGGCGCCTTTTGGATCACCGCTTACCTCGGTTTGTTCTCTTTCCTCATCTTGCTACGCCAGACCTACGACTGGGCGTTCCTCTTTGCCGTACTCCTTGTTACCTGGGCCAACGATACGGCGGCCTATTACGTCGGCAGAAAGTGCGGCCGGCACCGGCTTGCGCCGCAGATAAGCCCTCAAAAAACCTGGGAAGGAGCAGTCGCGGGCCTACTTGCCGCAGGGGTGGTTGGGGCTGCCGTGGCATATTCTGGCGAAAGGCGCTGGGAGATAGGGCTTGGTCTGGCCCTCCTGGTTGCCGCCGTGGGCCAGGCGGGCGACCTATGGGAATCTGCCCTTAAACGTGAGGCGGGCATCAAAGACACGGGCCGCCTGCTTCCGGGGCATGGCGGCATCTTGGACCGTTTTGACAGCCTTCTCTTTGCCGCGCCCTTGGCCTATTACCTGGCCCGCTGGCTCGGGCCACTGGTGGGGTGACGAGGTGAAGCCCACGCCCCCGAACCTGGGCCACCGGCTGACGGTGGTCTTCCTTCTCCTGGCCATTCTTTACCTGCTTTACTACCACCTTCTACCGGCGGTCTGGCAGGTACTGACCACCGTTGTCCCCTGGCTTTTGCCCTTTGTGCTCGCCTGGTTCCTCGCCGCCCTGCTCGACCCGCTGGTCGACTGGTTAGAGCAGAGGGGCCGCTGTCCCCGGACGCTCGCCTCGCTTGCCGCCGTCCTCATTCTCGTCCTGCTCCTGATCATTCTCGCGGTGCTAGTCTTCGGACAGTTGGCCGTCGAACTCAGCCGCCTGGTGGCCGATTTTCCCCGCGTGGCCGGCGCCATCAAGGAGGGCTTAGCACAACTCGACACCCTGTACCGGAGTTGGCAATTACCGCCGCAGATAATGGCTACGGCGGAAACAGCCATGGAAACGCTCGTCCGCTCCCTGCGGGAGCTGCTCAACCGGCTGACAGGGGAGTTAATAGCGCTACTCGGCAGCATTCCACGGCTTTTCGTCTCCCTTATCGTTACCCTTGTTGCCACTTTCTTTTTCAGCCGGGACAAAAGGCTCATCAGGAAGGGGTTGCTCTCACTTTTTCCCTGGCTTGACCAGCCCCGGATCATAGGGATGGGCCAGGAGTTGGGAGCGGGTGTGGTGGGCTATTTCAAGGCCCAGGGCTTTCTCATCACGCTCACCGCCCTCCAGGTAATGGCTGGCCTTTACTTGTTACGCATCAAATACGCCCTCTCTTTAAGCCTTTTTATCGCCGTCCTGGATATCCTGCCGGTGGTCGGGCCGGGTACGGTCTTCCTTCCCTGGGCAGGCTGGGAATTTCTGCACGGACGCTATCCGTTGGGGCTGGCCCTGGTCATTCTCTACATAACAATTACCATCGTGCGGCAAATTCTCGAGCCCAAAGTAGTCGGGGTGAACCTCGGTTTACACCCGCTTGCCGTCTTGATAAGCATCTATCTTGGCGTCCAGGCCCTCGGCCTCGCCGGCGCCGTGCTCGGACCTTTGCTGCTCGTTTTGCTGAAGGCGGCGCACCGTGCCGGTTTACTCAAGTTTTCCCGGTGGTCGGGGAAGGATTAAGGAAAGAGTAAGGGTCGCTAAGGTGCGACAGAAAGGGAGGAAGAGAGAACAGGGTGGTTAAGGGCATTGCCGTACTCGGCTCGACGGGGTCCATCGGCCGCCAAGCCCTTGAGGTGGCGCGCGCTTTTGGCGGTCGGCTGCGGGTATGCGGCCTGGCCGCTACCGGAAGAAACCTCGAACTTCTTGCCGCGCAGGTACAAGAGTTTCGTCCGCAGGTAGTTGCCGTGGCCGACCCGGCGGCGGCGGCCGACCTGCGTGATCGCGTGCCTTGTGGCGTAGAGGTGGTGGGTGGCGACGAGGGAATAGCGGCGGTCTGCAGCCTGCCCCAGGTAGGGATGGTACTAAACGCGGTGAGCGGGGTGGCGGGGCTCGCGGCCAGCCGCACCGCGATTGGGGCGGGGAAAGATCTGGCTCTGGCCAATAAGGAAAGCCTGGTCCTGGCTGGAGCGCTGCTTCTCGCGGAAGTGAGACGCCAGGGTGTGGCCTTGCTTCCGGTCGACAGTGAACACGCGGCGCTGCACCAATGTTTGGCCGGCCGCACTGGACCGATCGAGCGTCTGGTACTGACGGCCTCGGGCGGACCGTTTCGTACACTGGATGCGGCGGCGCTCGCCGGGGTAACCCCGGAAATGGCCCTGGCCCACCCGACCTGGAAGATGGGACCGAAGATAACGGTAGATTCGGCCACCTTGATGAACAAGGCCCTGGAAATAATCGAAGCGCGCTGGCTTTTTGGGGTTCCCTGGGAGCAGATTGAGGTGGTCATTCACCCGGAAAGCATCGTTCATTCTCTGGTGGCTTTTGGCGACGGTACCGTCCTGGCGCAGCTTGCGCCTCCGGACATGCGGCTGCCCATTCAATATGCTTTAAGCTGGCCCGAGCGCTGGCCTTCACCCTTTGCCAGGCTCTCCTGGGAGGCGCTTTGTGCCTTGCACTTCGAGCCCCCGGACGAACAACGCTTTCCTTGCCTGCGCCTGGGCCGTTGGGCGGGGGAAAGGGGCGGCACCTATCCGGCGGTGCTTACCGCCGCCGACGAAGCCGCGGTGGAGCTTTTTCTGCGCCGCCGCATCGGCTTCCTGGACATTGCGCGCCTGGTGGAGGAAGCGCTCACCAGGCACAAACCCAAGTGGGAGCCCGGTTGGGAGGACATCGAACAGGCGGTTGTCTGGGCGCGCCGCTGGGTTTGGGAAAGGAGTAGCTAGCGGCATGGGTACGCAGGTACTGTTGGTGGCATTGGTATTGTTTTCGCTGCTCATCGTTTTTCACGAGCTCGGCCATTTTCTGGTAGCCAAGCTGGCGGGGATTAAGGTGCGTGAGTTCAGCATCGGCATGGGACCGCTGGTCTTTGGCCGCCGCGTGGGAGAAACGTTTTACGCCCTGCGGCTGGTGCCCCTGGGCGGCTATAACCGCATGGCCGGGATGGAGCCCGAGGACCTGGACGACCCGCGCGGGTTCAACAGAAAAGGGCTGGGGACGCGCTTCGCGGTGATCGCTGCCGGTTCGCTGATGAATCTTGCGCTGGCCGTCCTTCTCTATGCCTTGATCTTCGCCGCCGTCGGTCTGCCTTCGAACAGTGCGGTCATCGGCAAGGTCGTGCCCGGGAGGCCGGCGGCACGCGCAGGCCTGGCTGCCGGTGACCGTATCGTGGCCGTGGACGGGCAGCCCGTGGCGGATTGGTCCGAACTGGTGGGGAAGATCCGGCAGCACCCGGGGGAGCAACTCCGGCTGACTGTGGAAAGAGGGAAAGAGCGCTTTACGGTAGCAGTTGTGCCCGAGACGGAACCGGGCACCCAGACGGGGTTGATCGGGATCGAACAGTCGGTGAGGCGCCTCAATCCGCCGGCCGCGGTCTGGCAGGCGGTACGGCAGACGGGATTGATGCTGGCCTTAATCATCGCGAGCCTCGGGCAAATGATCACCGGCCGTGTCCCAGTAGACCTGGTCGGTCCCGTGGGAATCGTCCAACTGCTCGGCCAGGCCGCCCGTTTTGGCGCGGCGAGCGTCCTCGGTTTTGCCGCCTTTATCAGTCTTAACCTCGGGCTTTTGAACCTCTTTCCCGTGCCTGCCCTGGACGGCAGCCGCCTGCTCTTCCTCGCAGTGGAAGGCTTGCGGGGCAAACCCGTCGACCCACGCAAAGAAAGCCTGATCCACCTGGTGGGCTTTGCCGTACTCCTCATGGCCATTCTGATCATCACCTACCGCGACCTGGTCCGCTTATTCGGCTAGACGAGGGAGGGAAAATGGGCTTGCGCCGACAGACCATCCCGCTGCGCGTGGGCACGGTGACCGTAGGCGGTGACGCCCCGATCGCGGTTCAGTCGATGACGAAGACGGACACACGGGATGTGGCCGCTACCTTGCGCCAAATCGGCGAACTGGCCGAGGTGGGCTGCGAGCTGGTGCGTGTGGCCGTGCCCGACCGCCAGGCGGCAGAAGCCTTGAAGGCAATCAAGGCCGGGGCGCCCATCCCGGTTATTGCCGACATTCATTTTGACTACCGCCTTGCCCTTCTCGCCCTCGAGGCGGGCGTAGACGGCCTGCGCCTTAACCCGGGAAATATCGGCGGTGCCGCGCGGGTGAAAGTGGTGGCGCGGGAAGCGAAGGCACGCCGCGTACCCATTCGCGTCGGCGTCAATGCAGGGTCGTTGGAAAAGGACTTGCTGGCAAAGTACGGCGCGATCACCCCCGAGGCAATGGTAGAAAGCGCGCTGCGGCACATTGCCCTGCTCGAAGACGAGGGTTTTTCC
>JACIYD010000449.1 GCA_014360105.1 Clostridia bacterium | reverse complement strand
GGGTCCCCAGGCCCTGGCCCAGGCCTACCGCTATCTTGCCGATACCCGGGACCGCGGCGGCCGGGAAAGACTGGCCCTGGTGGCCGAAACGGAGGGCGCCTGGCGCTGCCATTTCGCCGGCAACTGCAGCAAAGCCTGCCCCAAGGGTGTGGACCCCGCCCTGGGGGTGCAGCTCCTAAAAAGGGCCCTTGTCCGGTCCCGGGGAAAAAAGGCGGCCGTCACCAGGGCGGTTTCGCCCGCGGCAAAAAAGGAAGCCGGCTAAAGGAAGAAGAAAAGGATAGGGGGCACAGAAAGGAGGAAAAGCGATGGCCAAAACCATCACCTACGAAGACGTCGTCCGGGCCGTGGCCGGGCTCTGCCAGGAGGCCAACTTCTACCTGGGCGAGGACGTGAAAAAGGCCCTGGAAGAAGGCCTGGCCCGCGAGACCTCCCCCACCGGCCGGGACGTCTTAAAACAGATCCTGGCCAACATCGACATTGCTGCCCAAGAACAGATGCCGCTTTGCCAGGATACCGGTGTAGCGGTGGTCTTCTTGGAATTGGGCCAGGAAGTGCGCATCAGCGGCGGCTACCTCTACGACGCCATCAATGAAGGGGTAAGGAAAGGCTACACCGAAGGGTATCTGCGCCGCTCCATGGTAGACCACCCTTTTTTGCGCCACAACACCGGGGACAACACCCCGGCGGTGATCCATACCAAGATCGTTCCGGGGGAGAACCTAAAGATCACCGTCGCCCCCAAGGGCGGGGGAAGCGAGAACATGAGCGCGCTCGCCATGCTCACCCCGGCGGCCGGGGAAGAAGGGGTGAAAAAGTTCGTCCTGGAGACGGTGAAAAAGGCGGGGCCCAATCCCTGCCCCCCTATTGTCGTCGGGGTGGGCATTGGCGGTGACTTCGAGAAGTGCGCCCTTTTGGCCAAGGAGGCCCTCTTGCGGCCCCTGGGCCAGCCAAGCCCCCTGGAAGACGTCGCCCGGCTGGAGAAGGAGCTTTTGAGCGCCATCAACAAGCTCGGCATCGGCCCCCAGGGGTTCGGGGGAAACATCACCGCCCTAGCCGTGCACATCGAGACTTTCCCCTGCCACATCGCGAGCCTCCCCGTGGCGGTGAACCTCAACTGCCACGCCGCGCGGCACAAAAGCATCACTCTTTAAGAAAGGGGGCAAGCAAAATGGCGGACAAATATCTCACCCCGCCTCTGACGGACGAAATGGTCGCCACTTTGCGCGCCGGGGACCAGGTATACTTAACAGGCCTTATTTACGCCGCCCGCGACGCGGCCCATAAAAGGCTGGTAGAGCTCTTGGAAAAAGGAGAGCCCCTGCCGGTGGATCTTTTAGGCCAGGTCATCTACTACGTCGGCCCCTCACCGGCCAAACCGGGCAAGCCCATCGGCTCGGCCGGGCCCACCACGAGCGGCCGCATGGACCCCTACACCCCCAGGCTTTTGGCCGAGACCGGGCTTAAGGGCATGATCGGCAAGGGCTCGCGTTCCCAGGAGGTAAAAGAGGCCATCGTGCGCTATAAAGCCGTCTACCTCGCCACCGTGGGCGGGGCGGCCGCCCTGGTGGCCAGGAGCATCAAGAGGTGCGAGGTGGTCGCCTACCCGGAACTGGGGCCGGAGGCGATCCAGCTCATGGAGGTGGAGAACTTCCCCGCCATCGTGGTCAACGACTGCTACGGCGCGGACCTCTACGAGGAAGGCATGGCGCGCTACGCCGTCAAGGACTAAGGTGGTCATCAAGAAAGGAGAAAGACCCATGCTCACCAAGGAGGAGCTTTTGGCCAAGGCGAAAAAACCCGGGGAGGACGCGCTAAAGCTCCACCCCTT
>JACIYD010000448.1 GCA_014360105.1 Clostridia bacterium | reverse complement strand
GTTTCAGCGGCCTGGAGCAGGGGGAAATCGTCAACGCGGTAAACATCCTGGGCGGCAAAGCCATTGCCGTACCCCGGCTGAGCTTTGCCGAGCCGCGGCGGCGGCATTTCGGCCTGAGCCATCACACCCTTACCGCTCTCGGGCGGGTAGCCCTCACGCCGGCCTTCGTGGCCCTGCCGCCGCTTTCCCAGGAGCAAGAGCGCCTGGTACGGCGCCAGATCGAGGCGGCCGGGCTCGCCGCACGCCACCGCCTGGTCAAAGGCGAAGGGCGGCCGGCGCTGGAGCTTTTAGCGCGTCTGGGCCTAAGGGTGGCGAGTATGGGCCGCACCATGGCCGAGGACGAGGCCTTTTTTGCCGCCGCGGGGGCCGCGGGGCGCCTCGCGGCCGCGCTGGTACGGGGGGTGCCCGAGGCGGTCGCCACCCCGTTCTAAAAAGATGAGCGAAGCCGGAGGGAGGGCAAGAAATGTCGTGGGAAGAGAAGACCTTGTCGCGGGAAACCGTTTACACGGGCCGGATCATTAACGTGAGGCGGGAGCGGGTGGTCCTGCCGAACGGGCGGGAAGCGACGCGGGAAATCGTCGAACACCGGGGAGCAGTAGTCATCGTTCCCCTGAGCGACGCGGACGAAGTGATGCTGGTGCAGCAATATCGTAAACCCGTGGGCAGCCTTACCTGGGAATTGCCTGCCGGGACCCTCGAAGAGGGGGAAACGGCCCTGGCCTGTGCTCAGCGCGAACTGCGCGAGGAAACAGGTTTGGAGGCCAGGGAATGGCGCCGGGTAATCGAGTTTTTTTCCAGCCCCGGGTTTTGCACGGAGAAGATGTACCTCTTCTGGGCCCTCGGTTTGAGGGAGGTCGGCCAGGCCCCGGACGGCGACGAGCAAATCGTTTGCCGCCGCTTTCCTCTGGCCGAGGCGCTGGCGATGGCGCGGCGCGGGGAAATCGCCGACGCCAAGAGCCTGGTGGGCCTTCTTACCGCGGCATACTGGCGCTAGTACAGGATACAAGACCCGCCGGGGGGAAGCCGTGATGGCCACGTGGCGCCCAAAGGTATACCTGGCCGTCGATGCCAGCGGGGCCGCCGCCGCGGCCCGCCGCGGGCAAGTGGTGCTTATCGTGGACGTGGTCGATATGTCCACCACGCTGGAAAGCGCGCTGGAGGCAGGGGCGGTGGCGGTTTACGGGGCGAGCATGCTGCCGCGGCCACGCCACCTGCCGGTGCCGGTCTGCCCGGGTAAGGTGGGCTATGCTGCCGCGCAAGCGGCCAAAGCGCGGGGGAGCGGCGTCATCGTGGTGGCAGAGCCGCGGGCGGGCAGCCAGGGCGAGCGGCTGCTCCGTGCCGGGGCGGTCCTGGCGGGTATTCGTGCTGCCGGCGGCACGGTGGCGGCCGTCCTGCCGAACCTGGGTAAGGAGACACCGCGGCTCTTTCCCTTCGCCGGGCGGGCGGTGGTGGCGGTTACCGCCAGCGGGGGCGTGGCCTACGACGCGGCTTTTCATGCCGGCGGCAAGGTGGTTACGGGGACGGTAGCGCGGACCTACCGCAGTAAAGGGGCGGTACCGGCAAGGCGCGCCGCCGCCAGGGCGTGGGCGGTGGCCACGGCCGAGGGTCGGGACATCTGCGTGGTGGCCGCGAGCCGCCACTCTTTGGAGGACCGGCTGGGCGCCGCCTATATTTTCCGCCTGCTGGTGGCCGCTGCTCGCCGCGGTATCATGTTTTCTTCTCCGGCGGCATATGGATAGAAAGAAAGCGCGAGCCGGGGGAGACAAGCTTGGGGGACAGGTTCCGCTTCACCACGCACTGGTACGGTCATGCACGCCTCTATCTCTTGGTGGTG
>JACIYD010000447.1 GCA_014360105.1 Clostridia bacterium | reverse complement strand
CAAACGCCGGGACGCCGGTAACATACCCTCTTACTCCCCCTAAACGCCTAGCCGTTTCCGGCCCACGGCCCGCCGCCGCGCGATGATTTTGCGCCCCCCGGGCCGGCGCATTCTCGCCAGAAAGCCGTGCTGCCGCCGCCGACAGCGTTCCTTCGGCTGGTAGGTTCGCTTCACCGCTTCTCACCCCAAATCGCTCGCCCGATGAAAGCGCTCTCTTTTCACAGCCCGGCCCAGTCTAACCCTAGTGTAAGCAAGCACCTCGCCCCTGTCAAGATCAAAAGAAAGTGCTCGGCCGAGCCATCGGCCCTGCCGGCACTCTCGCGGGCCCTTCTGGTCGGTCCACGCCTTCAGTGCGCCCTTGCCTTTTCCCGCCATACCTGCTAACATAAGAGCCAGTCCAAAGCGACAAGGAGGTTACCCGTCTTGCCCGCCCAAGGCGTGCAAGAACTCTGGGAGCAAACCCTCAACCTGTTATCACGACAGCTCAGCCGTCCCAGCTTCGAAACCTGGATCCAGGCAGTGCAACCGCTCGCGTTGCACGGCAAAACTCTCTATCTAGGCGTACCCCACGAGTTCGCCCGCGATTGGCTGCAGGAGCATTACGCCGGACTGATTAAGAGTGCGGTCCGGGCGGTAAGTCACCTGCCCCTGGAAATCCAATTAGTACTGCCGCCGGACCTGCAGCAGCGAGCTCCAGCGGCTGAAGGACTTTCGCTCCCGCTTAATCCTAAATATACCTTTGAAACCTTTGTCGTGGGCAATAGCAACCGTTTCGCCCACGCGGCCAGCCTCGCCGTCGCGGAAAATCCCTCGCGCGCCTACAACCCTCTTTTCATCTACGGCGGTGTCGGCCTGGGCAAAACCCACCTCATGCACGCCATCGGCCACCATGTGCTGGCACGCATGCCGACCTGCCGCGTCGTCTACGTCTCGTGCGAGCACTTCACCAACGAACTCATTAATGCCATCCGCGACGACAAAACTGAGGAGTTTCGCGGTAAATACCGTCATATCGACGTTCTCCTGGTTGACGACGTGCAATTTCTCGCCGGTAAGGAGCGCACCCAGGAAGAGTTTTTCCACACTTTTAACGCTTTACACGAGGCAAACCGCCAAATCATTCTTTCCAGCGACCGCCCGCCACGGGAAATCCCCACGCTGGAGGATCGCCTCCGCTCCCGCTTCGAATGGGGTCTTCTTACCGACATCCAGCCGCCCGATCTCGAGACGCGGATTGCCATTCTCGAAAAGAAAGCGGAAATGGAGGGCGCGTCTCTTCTTCCCGAGGTAATGTTCTACATCGCCTCCCAGTTTCAGGCAAACATCCGCGAGCTCGAGGGTGCTCTCATCCGGGTAGCGGCCTACGCCGCGTTCTACCGGCGCCCGGTAGACGTAGAAACTGCCGCCACCATACTTGCGGACATGCTGCCCCAGAAAAAACAGCCAAAAATTACTATTCCTCTAATCCAAAAGGTTGTAGCCAGCTACTTCAACCTCAGGCCCGAAGACCTGCGCGCCAAAAAGCGCAACCGCACCGTTGCTCTCCCTCGCCAAATCGCGATGTACCTCTGCCGCGAACTGGCCGATTCTTCCCTTACGCGCATCGGCGAGGCCTTTGGCGGGCGAGATCATACCACAGTTATCCACGCTTGTGATAAGATTGCCCGGGATCTGAAGCACGATCCCTCGTTGCAGAAAACGGTTCGCGAGCTGACTGAACAGCTTCATGCGTACTAGATATCCCCGGCTAGTTGGCAGCAACCACGTCTCTCGATGCTAAAGATGCACGGTTATCCCCACTCTTACCAGCCTCTACTTCTCGGGCGACTAGAGTT
>JACIYD010000446.1 GCA_014360105.1 Clostridia bacterium | reverse complement strand
CGTCCCGTGGGGCAGCACCACCGGTCCCCGCACCTGTTGGTCGGCATGCCGCGGATCGACTCCCAGGCGGACCGCCACTTCCACCGTTTCGTTGAATTTTGCCGTAGCGAGCTGTTTCACCAGGTCAAGCGCTTCTTCCGGCTCATAAAACGCCCGCCGGTCGACTGCTTTTGCCGCTTCCAGATAACGTTTGCCGCGCTTCGGCAACTTGATCCCTACCCTTCGATTTCGATGCCCATGCTCCTTGCCGTGCCCTCAATCATGCGTATGGCCGCCTCAAGGTCACGAGCATTGAGATCGCGCATTTTCAACTCGGCAATCTCGCGCACCTTGCTCCGCGGCAGTCTCGCCACTTTTTTACGGTTCGGCTCGCTTGAGGCTTTTTCCAGGCCGGCTGCTTTTTTGAGCAGAACACTGGCCGGTGGTGTCTTGGTAATGAAGGTAAAGGAACGATCCTCATACACGCTGATTTCCACCGGGATAATCATGCCTTCCTGGCCCGCCGTACGCTCGTTAAACTCCTTACAAAACGCCATGATGTTCACGCCATGCTGGCCCAGGGCGGGCCCGACGGGCGGCGCCGGGTTGGCTTTACCTGCCGGTACCTGGAGTTTCACTACGGCCACCAATTTCTTCTTGGCCATGCGGCCTCACCTCGCTACTCCGCCTTCTCTATTTGGGCAAAGTCAAGTTCTACCGGCGTCTCCCGGCCAAACATCGAAACCAAGACCTTCACCTTGCCCTTTTCCGGATGGACCTCCTCCACGGTGCCGATGAAGTTCTGGAAAGGTCCGCCGGTGACACGCACGCTCTCCCCCACCGCCAGGCTGATCCGCGGCCGCGGCTCGGCTGTGCCGGGCTCGCGCAACATCTGCCGCACCTCTTCCGGCCGCAAAGGGATCGGCCGCGCCCCCGTTCCCACAAAGCCGGTCACACCCGGAGTATTGCGCACCACGTACCACGAAGCGTCGGTAAGAATCATCTCGACAAGGACATACCCGGGGTAGATCTTCCGTTTGGTAATTTTCTTTTTGCCGTCTTTAATCTGCAGCTCGTCTTCCATGGGGACTACCACACGAAAGATCTTGTCCCCCATGTTCATCGAGCTGACCCGCTTCTCCAAATTGGCCTTGACTTTGTTTTCGTATCCGGAGTACGTGTGGATCACGTACCACTGCCGCTCACTGGTTTCCTGCCTGAACATACGTGCTTTCGGGCTCTGTACGGGACAGAGCCGCACCCCCTCAGATGACCAATTCCAATAAAACGCTAAACACGGAATCCAAAAGCCAAATAAAGGCACCTACGGTGGCAACCGACACCACCACCACCAGCGTGTAGGTCACCAGTTCGCGCCTGGTGGGCCAGTGTACTTTTTTTAGCTCCACCCATACCCCATGGAAGAAACGACGCAACCGCTCGGTCCACGCCGCCTGACTGGCCACCGCCTTCGTGGCCACGCTCTCACGTCCTCTCCCGCCATTTCGCTCTTCCCGCGTTTACCGCGTTTCCCGGTGTACCGTATGCTTGCCGCAGCGCACGCAGTATTTCTTCAGCTCCAGCCGGTCCGGATCGTTTTTCTTGTTTTTGCTTGTGGTATAATTACGCTCCTTGCACGCGGTACATGCCAGCGTCACCGTTACCCGCACCGGGTTCCCACCCCCGCAATGATCTGACCCAATTTATCATAAAAGCCTTCCCCTGTCAATTATTCCGTAATCGCCGTCACCACACCGGCGCCCACCGTGCGACCGCCTTCGCGAATGGCAAAGCGCAAGCCCTCTTCAATGGCAATGGGGGTGATGAGCTCGATGTCCATGCGGATGTTGTCTCCCGG
>JACIYD010000445.1 GCA_014360105.1 Clostridia bacterium | reverse complement strand
CAGTCAAGGTTAAAGAAGGTGGCCACCGCCGTATTCAACTGGGCCTCGCGGCGCCAGAACCTGTCATATCCACATACCTGGCAGGCGAGGTCCTTTTCCAGAATTTGTACCTGTTCCGGCCCCCTTTTCCCAAACAGCGCCATGCTACGCCTCCTTAAGCCCACGGGCCTCAGGGACTATTCTAAGCTTCTTCTGAGCTCTCCTCCAACTTCCTCTCTACGATCTCCACAAACTTAGCCAGAAGGCGCGGATCATGCTGGAGAAAGGAAACTCAAACGGCGCATGATGCTCTCCCTTTGAGCTGGCCGTAGCGGGCTCACCTCACTCACCTGCCAGGCGCCGGCGCCATCGCCACAGGTCGAAAACGTACTCCTGCCAGTCTTCCGCCTCGCGGGAAACCTCGAGCATGTATTCGAGGTAGAAGCGTTCATCCCGTTTAACGAGGGGGATACCTTGAAGGGCCTCCCAGGCCAGTGTGGCCGGGCAATCATTAAGATCGACCAGATCCACCTCGGTGCCGAGGGCCTTTTCCAAACTTTCCCACACCTGTTCTTTTTGTCTTCTGCTCGGTCTCGGATCCCAATAGATGGCTATATCCATGTCGGAGTCCGGCCTTGCCCTAGCCCCGGCCCGCGAGCCAAATAAGAAAGCCATCTTTACCCGCTTCACCGGCTCCAGTACGCTCCTGGCCAGTTCGACCAGCGCTTGCTCGGCCATGTTTGATCATCCCCGCTTTGGCCCATGGCTTTATCTTAACATGTCACAAAAGCGGCAGCAAGTTCCCCGCAGAACCTTACACCTCCACCCACTGCCGCAGCAACCAGGCGGCCAGCTTTAGGGCGAGAAACGCCAGGACCAGACCCACCACCAGGGCCGGCAGGGAAACCTCCATGCCCGGCCGGCCCAGGCTGAGCATTGTGTTACCGCTGCCCAGGGCCATGGGTTCGGGTGAAGTTTTTGGAAGGCCGCAGCCGCAGAACCCAAAGTCAAAGGGGCCGCCGAAACCGCACCAGTAAACGCTGGCTTCAAGCCAAACTCCCCTGCTTCCAACCCCTGACTACGGCCTGGGCCAGCAGCGCCAGGCTTTGGCGGTGCTCCCAATACTTGTGATGCCCGCGGATCGGGTTCAAGGGGTCAATCAGGAAGTGCACGTCTTGGTCTAAACCGGCTACTACCTCTGCTACTTTTTGCGGCCAGGCAATATCCAGAATACCGGCGATGTTGGTAAACCGGCCGACCCGTGGCTTCAGCGTGAAGTCTACGTGCTGGCCGACGCCGTGCTTAAACCAGTAGAGGGGGCTGCCGACCAGGATCAAATGTCCCACCGAACGGGCAGCCTGGGGGTTCTCCTGGAGAGCGCAGTAACCTACCAGCGAGCCAAGGCTATAGCCGATTAGCGTCACCGGCGCTCTGGCTCGGGCCAGTACTTGGTAAACCCTTTTGTTTACCTCCTGATGCGCTTTTGGGACGTAAAGGTAGTTAAAAATATCTCCGAAACTATCAACCACGGCTTCGGCCCATTTCTTGACTAAAGGGCCGAGGGACTGGAGGGCGGGGTCGGATGCCTTGTAACTTTCGAACTCGGTCTGGGCCAGGGCCCGCAGCTCGTTCTTATACTCAGTGTGGTTCTGGCATGGCACCAGGTCATCGTAAAAGATGCCGTAGCAGTCTTCTTGTCTGAGGAAAAGGCCAAGCGCCGCCAGTTCCGGCAGAAGCTTGCTTGCCCAGGGCAGCCAGTAGTCTTTGTTGTAAGCACCCATACCGTGCACAAAGAGAAGCATTGGTCAGCACCACTCCTTCCCGAAACTGATTAAGCTATTGTATTCGAGAGGGTGTGGTAG
>JACIYD010000444.1 GCA_014360105.1 Clostridia bacterium | reverse complement strand
TGCGCTTTTCCATGTCGTAGCGGTTGACCAGCTGAACCTCAATGTTGATCAGGGTCCCACCGGCGGTGCGGGCGCGGACGTCCAGAATGGACATCTTGTCACCGAGGGCTTCCTTGTCGATGTAGGGGTTGAGTATCTCCACCTCGGTGAGCTCCCTACCGGGCTCCGGCTTCAAGACGGCGTTGAGAAAGGCCGCGAGCACATCCTTGTTTTCCTCGCTGCCGAAGATGCGCTTGAAAACGAAGTCCACCTTGGGCAAAAGCAACTCGCTCATTTTCCGGGGCCTGCCTTTCGCCACGATTCTACCACCTCCGGCCCGCCCTCTACAAGATACGAAAAGGGCGGCCGCTCAGGCCGCCCCACCATCCGCTAAGCCACCGGCCGCACTGGAAGCCACCCTCGCCACCCGGACGGTCACCGGGACCTCCCGGCCGGTGGCTTTAAAGAGCGCGGCCTCAGCGGCCCTCTTCGCGCCCCGCGCCACCTGTACGGCGCGGCCAGCACGGTCCTGCTCAACAGCGACAATGACGACCACGCGGCCGTCCTCAAAGACGGCCTAGGCGGCCGCGACGCCCCTAACCCTTTGAGCCGCGGCAGCGGCCACGGGGCAGAGGAACGCGGGGTCGAACTGGACCTCCGGTTCTCGCTCCTGCAGCCCGGCTTCGGTTTCTGCGGCAGGGGGTTCGGCTTCGGCTCCCGCGGTGGGCGGCCCGGAAGCCTCTCTTTCCGGCGCCTCCTCCTTCTTCTGCCGCGCCACCACCGCCCTGATGGCGTCCAGGCGTTCCTGGACGCTGGGGTGGAAGGGCACGAAGCCCTCCCAGAGCCCGGTCGGGCCGAAGCCAGGGCCCGCAACCTGGCAGAGGGCCAGCTCCAGATCGCCGCCAAACCGGCCGGCGGCCAGGAGGTCGGCGTCAAGCTCGGCGCCTTTGAGCCAGGGACCGGCCATCCAGGCGCCGATGGCCGCTACCCCACGGTGGAAGCCGGCGCCGAAACCGAAGAGCCCGCCGGCAACCGCAGGGCTGCCGCGGCGGCGCTTGAAATCGGCCTCGGCCGCGGCCTCAAGATGGCCGGCGAGACCGTGGGAGGCGCCGAAAACCGCCGCGGCCAGCCCGTAAAGCTGGGGGTGGCGCAGCATCACGTGGGCGAACTCGTGCGCCAGTACACCCCGCACCACGCGGACGTCCTGCTCCGCCAGACCGGCGGTGATGACCACCGCAGCCGGCAGAGCCCAGGCGTTGGCCTGCCTGCCGGGCACCCGGTAAACGGGCCGCCGCGGCGCGCCCAGGCCGTCCGCCACCTGGTCAGCCAGGGGCTGGAAGCCGTCGTCGCGGACGGCGCCCGCCGGAACCCTGGTCATGGCGACGTAGCGGGCCGCGACCCAGATCGCCAGGGTCAGTCCGGCCACCGTGAAGGCGGCGGCGTCAAGGGCGGCGCCCGTGAGGACCAGGGTCAGAAGGGCGCCCTCGATGATGAAAACAGGCCCAAAGAGGAGGAGAAGAACAAACAACACACCGCACGCTAAAAGCATCGACTCGCCCGGGGGCCGGCCCCGGAAACCATTGGCCCCCGGGGCTTCACCCCCTTAGTAAGCTTGATTTTGGTTATTTCTTCAAAGCGCTGAGCGCGCTTTTCACAACTTCGTCTCCCAGGCGGAAACCGCTGCTTCTAAGAATGTCGATCATTTCTACAACTTTTTGGCTATCAAAGCAACCCTGTCTTGCCGCCCGCACGAGCAGCCCCAGGACGCCCATAACATCGAAGCCCGCCCGCCTGGCTACCTTTCTTACCCTTTTCTCATCAAGAAGCAGCAGGCCCGCGTCCATTTCTTTCGCGAGGACAAGGCACTCGGCCTCT
>JACIYD010000443.1 GCA_014360105.1 Clostridia bacterium | reverse complement strand
CGCAGTCAGCGGCGTCGCCGGGTTGAGGGCGACCCCGGCCCGGCAGTTCAGTTCCTTAATCGCTTGGACGACGCGATGGAGGTGGGCGCAGGCTTCGACGTGGACGGTAATCAGGTCGGCGCCCGCGGCCGCGAAGGGCTCCAGGAACTGCTCCGGCCGGGCCAGCATCAGATGCACGTCAAAGAAGAGCCTGGAGCGCCCGCGGAGCGCACGCACCACCCCGGGACCGATGGTCAGATTGGGCACAAAGTGGCCGTCCATGATGTCGAGATGCAAATAGTCGGCGCCGCCGGCTTCGACCAGGGCCACCTGCTCGGCAAGAGCACCGAAGTCGGCGGCCAACAGCGAAGGAGCGATCTTGAGCCCGGTTCCGGCCATCAGTTGCTGTCTCCCTTCGGCATAATTAATAGCGCCGCTCCGCCTGCATTACTTCTTCCAGAAACTCCAGATAATGGGCATAGCGCTGGCGGTTGATCTCTCCGGCCTCCACCGCCTGTCGCACGGCACAACCCGGCTCCGCCTGGTGCAGGCAATTCGTAAACCGGCAGCCGCTCGCTCTCGCCGCCATCTCCGGAAAGAAGTAGGCCAATTCCTCGCGCTTCATCGCGGGCAGCGTGAGCTGGGTAAAGCCCGGAGTGTCCGCCACCAGAGCGCCGCCGGGAAGAGGGAGCAATTCCACGTGCCTCGTCGTATGCCGCCCCCGCGCGATCTTCTCGCTCACCGCCGCCGTTTTGAGGCGCAAACCGGGCTGTACCGCATTGAGCAGGCTGGACTTGCCCACGCCGGAGGGTCCGGCAAAGACGGAGATGTTGTGCTGCAACGCGTGTCGCAACTGCTCGATCCCTACCAGGGTCACGGCGCTGGTGAGCATCACCGAATAACCCAAGTCCCGGTAAAGAGGGACAAGCGGCCCGGCATCTGTTACCAGATCGACCTTGTTGAAGACGATGACCGGCGCCACGCCGGCGGCTTCTGCCGTAACCAGCAGGCGATCCAGAAGCAACCAGTTTACCGGCGGCAAGGCGAGGGACATCACCACAATGACCTGGCGGACGTTGGCGACCGCCGGCCGTACCAGACGCGTCTGGCGGGGCAACACTTCCTCGATCGTCCCCTGCTGCCCCGGCAGAGGCTGAAACCGTACCCGGTCACCGGGCAGGATTTCCCGGCCGAACCAGCGGTGCTTGCCCCGTAAGGTACAGCGCCAGATATCCCCGTTGCTCTGCACATCGTAAAACCCGCCGCGGCCACGCAAGAGGATTCCCTCAAGCATCACCTACTCCGACCACTCTCCCCGCATGTCCCTACGTGGGCAGCGGCTCGTTAAGCAGGTAAGGCTCCTCGTCCACATAAAGGCTGATGGTTCCCTGGCCGTAAAAGGTGACGGCGTTGCTGAAAACGGTACCGGGATCATGCATCCGGTTATACACTTCCCGGTTCTTGCCCTTGGCGTCGCTCACCAGAATCCGCACCCGGTGTTTTTGGCCGTCGTTCGGGATGGTAACACGCTCGATGATAGCCGTACGCGCCGGCGGTCCCGGGCCGCGGCTGATAGTGAGGCGAACCGCATCGCCTGCAAGCGCCGGTGTGCCCGCTTTTGGTTCCTGATCCATCACCGTGCCGGCAAAATATTCCGCGCTCTGTTCCGTCGCCCGAACAACCTCACCCAGGGCCAGGCCGAGGCGGTCCAGCTCCTTCTTGGCGTCGTCGAGCGATAAGCCGCGAAGGTCGGGGACCTCTACCGCCTTAGGTTCCGGTCCTCGGCTGATGATCAATACTACCTCGCTGCCCTGGGGGACAGAACTCCCCGCCGGGGGAAGGGTGCGCAATACCGTGCCGGGCGGCGCCGTCTGGTCGTATACCT
>JACIYD010000442.1 GCA_014360105.1 Clostridia bacterium | reverse complement strand
GGGGTGGCTGCCAAATTGGCCCGGCCGAGTTGTGGAAAAGAGAAGCCCCGGCCCAGCGGCCGGGGCCCTTGGCGGCGGCGCCGATCATTCCTGCTTGGCTGCCAGGTAACCGGCGAGTAAGTAAACCTTTGCTGTTTGGTCTGCAATGTCCCTGGCGAATTCCGCCAGCTCGTCCAACGCTAGCTCAAAGTCGGTCCTGTGGTCCGCGCCGTTGCCGCCATGTTCGCCCAGCTTCCCTACCAGTAGATCAAACTCGGTCTTGATGTTTTCCATCTGGCTGTGGAAGCTGTCTACTGCCGCGGTCAGTAGCTCGTTGTAAGCCTTGGCAAGCCTCTCCAGTTGTTCACGGCCGTACTTGGCAAGTTCCCTCCCTTCTCTCGCAGCGACCTCAATGCTGGTGTCGCGGTCAATGGCTTCAAGCAGCACTGAAAACCTCCTTTGAAGAGTTTTGGTTTTGGGTAAGACCGTTTTGGTCTTGCGTCTAACCATAGTGTAGAACAAGCCTAAGACCGTTGTCAATACCCTTTTGGCCGCAAGAGAAAAATTTCTGGTCTTGTGCTTGACCGCTATGCTCAGCATAGGTTACAATAGGGTTGGGGTTGTGACAACGCGCCCGCGATACAACAAACGCGGCACGGGAGGTGTGACACAATGGGTGTGCATTGTAGGCTAAGCGCCGTCCTGGGCGAGCGGAGACTGCGAATGGTTCACTTAGCCGAGGCCACAGGGATTTCGAGAGGGGCCTTGCGGTTGCTCTACTGGGATAAGGCGAAGAAACTGGATTTTGACATCCTCGGCCGCCTATGCAAGGCGTTAAACTGCCAGCCCGGTGACCTGCTCTACTTTGTGGACGAAGAGGAAGGGCCAGGCGACGGCCAGGAGGCCACGCGGCCTAAGAAACAGGTCAAGTGAAGGGAGACTTGTGCCATGAAATACCTCGTGACCTTAACGCAAGGCGAGGACGGCTGGATCGTAGCCGAGTGCCCGGCGCTGCCCGGCTGCGTGAGCCAGGGCCGCACCAGGGAGGAGGCCCTAGCGAATATCCGCGAGGCCATCGAGCTCGCCTTGGAGACGCGGCGCGAGCGGAGTATCCCACAGGTCGAGCTGGCCGAAGTGGAGGTAAACTAGGTGGCCAGGCTGCCGGTATGTTCGGGAAGGGACGCGATCAAGGCGCTTGAGCGGGCCGGCTGGACCGTGGACCGCCAGAAGGGAAGCCACGTCAGCCTGGTCAAAGAGGGCGTGCCCGCGGTCCTGACCGTCCCGCTCCACAGTGAGTTAGACCGGGGCACGCTCCGCGCCTTGATCCGAAGGGCGGGGTTGACGGTAGAGGAGTTTGTAAGGCTGCTGGAAGAGTAGGGAGGAGGTGCCCCTGTGGGCAAGAGAGGGAAAGGCGAGGGGACCATCTACAAGCGCAAGGACGGGCGCTGGGAGGCCAAGGTGACCGTGGGATACGATCCCGAGACTGGCAGGCGCCGGCGAATGAGCGTGTACGGCGAAAGCCGGAAAGAGGTGGCCGAAAAGCTGGCCCAGGTGCTGGCGGAGAGGGCCACCGGCGCGTTTGTGGAACCCACAAAGCTGACCTTTGGGGAGTGGCTAGACAAGTGGCTGGCGGTTTACGCGAAACCTAAAGTGCGGCTCACGACTTTGAACTGCTACGAGAAGAGCGTCAGGCTCCATTTAAAGCCTGCGCTTGGCCACGTCCTGTTGCGCGAGCTTAGGCCGGAACATCTACAGGCGCTTTACAACGAGAAACTTGCTGAGGGGTTTCAAATCGGACGGTAAGGCTCATCCATACCGTGGCCCACGCGGCGCTGAAGCAGGCGGTCAAAAGCGGTTTGATAGCCCGCAACGTGGCCGAGGCCAC
>JACIYD010000441.1 GCA_014360105.1 Clostridia bacterium | reverse complement strand
TTTCGTTCCAGGCCTTTGGCAGACAGGCCCGCGTGACAGAGTTGACGCAGATAGCTTTCGGGTGTTTGACCGTCCGGTACCGGGTAATGCGGCAGGTGCAGACGGCCAAAGGGCAGCTCGACCTGGCAGCGTTCGGCGATGGCCCGCGTATTGCTAATGGCCTGCGGCAACTCGCGGAAGAGGGCAGCCATTTCTTCCCCGGTTTTGAAGTAAAACTCCTGCGTAGGGAACTCCAGACGCTTGGTATCTTCCAGGGTCTTGCCGGTCTGGATGCAGAGAAGAACGTCGTGGAGGCCGGCGTCCTCCCGTCGCAGGTAGTGCACATCGTTGGTAGCCACCAGGGGCAGTGCCAGCCGCCGTGCCGCTTCGGCAAGGAAGCGATTCGCCCTCTTTTGCTCTTCCAGGCCGTGGTCTTGGAGCTCAAGATAGAAATTATCCGGCCCAAAAACGTCCCGATACCAGGCGAGAGCTTCCATTGCCTTTTCTTCTTGGCCGCGCAAGAACAGCACCGGCCCTTCCCCGGCGAGGCATCCGCTCAGGGCTACCAGGCCGGCCGCGTGAGCGGCGAGCAATTCCTTGTCCACCCTCGGCTTATAATAAAAACCTTCCAGGTAGGCCCGCGACACCAGGCGCAGGAGGTTTTGGTAGCCCTGCTGGTTTTCTGCCAGCAGTACCAAGTGGTACGGGCTTTCCTCCTGTTGCCCTTGGCGGTCGAAACGGCTGCGGCGGGCCACATAAACCTCGCAGCCAAGGATGGGTTTGACGCCGTACCGCCCCGCTAACTTGTAAAAATCGGCCACACCGTACATCACACCGTGGTCGGTCAGGGCCAGGGCCGGCATTTTCCCCTCCGCCGCTGCCGCAAGCACCCTTTCCAGGCGGCAGGCGCCGTCCAGCAGGCTATATTCACTATGAAGGTGCAGGTGGACAAAGTCGCCGGACATGGCCTTCCCCCTTGCGAACGTCTCCTGAGCCATTATAGCATGGTGGGCCATCCCTTTCCAGGCCAGCGGCGTATCCTAGGCAGGAAGTTGCAGGGGGCGCCAGCCTCAATTCGCCCGCGAGGCTTGCGCCCACGAGGAAGCCAAGACCACAAGAGGCCAACTGGCGCTAACCGAAAAGCAAAGAGGCTTGACAGATTAAGGAAGCCGCGTTTATAATTAGTCGTAAGCATTACTAATAAGAGGAGGCAAAACCATGACCCTGGAACTGGTAAACGAAAACCTGCTTGGCGTAACCAAGGGAACGGTATTGGAGGAAGCGGCAGAACGCGAGTTTCGCGGGGAAACGACGGAGGTAGGTCTTTACCTCGCAATGGCACGGCAGGCACAGCGGGAAGGCTACCCGGAAATCGCCGCGGTGCTCGAGCAAATTGCGCTGGACGAAGCCTGGCACGCGGCCCACTTTGCCGAGCTGAACGGCAAGATTTCTTCCAGTACCAAAGAGAACCTCGAAAAGATGCTGGCCGGCGAGCAGGCGGCCAACAAAGGGAAAAAAGAGGCCGCCACCAAGGCGAAAGAAAACGGCATTGACGCTGCCCACGATTTCTTCGACGAATCTTCGCGCGACGAAGGGAGGCACGCCCGGGCCCTGGATGGGCTGCTGCGGCGCTACTTCGGTCGGGCCTAGCGCCCCATTGAGGATTACTGACCGGTATGAGCTAGCAAAAGCCACCGACCGGGCCTGCCAAAAAAGAGGCCGCGCTCTACAAGTTGCGGCCTCTTTTTCCTGAACGATGGGCCAAAAAAACGCGAAGAACCAAAAACACCTGGTCGGGGCGGGGGGACTTGAACCCCCGAACCTCACGGTCCCGAACCGTGCGCTCTAGCCATCCTGAGCTACGCCCCGTACTTGCAACATCATTAT
>JACIYD010000440.1 GCA_014360105.1 Clostridia bacterium | reverse complement strand
GCGCCGATCCCCTGCTTTATGGCTCCGAAGCGCTCGACCAGTACGTCAAGGATGCCTTCCCGGATGGCCGTGACCTCGCCCTTCTCCATGCCCTTTTCCATGCCTTTTTGGAAGCCCTCGTTAATCCAGTCCTGCACAATATCGGCCCCCTTGAAGCATTTCCAATTCCTCCTTGAAGAAGCTTAGGAGAAGCTCCTTTGCAAAATAGCGCCTCGCCAACGGTGATGGCGGCGGATAGAGCATTGGCCCGCCATTTCTCCTCCGGGCTGGCAAGGATCAGCTCCCTGGACCGGGCCAGCACCTTTTCGTCCTTTTCTTTGGCGGAGCCGAGACCATCCTCTGCCAGGATACCAATTTTGG
This sequence comes from Clostridia bacterium, assembly GCA_014360105.1. Taxonomy (GTDB): domain Bacteria; phylum Bacillota; class DSM-521; order Neomoorellales; family SLTJ01; genus JACIYD01. The sequence continues at coordinate 1,506 of JACIYD010000440.1, read as the reverse complement.
CTATGTAAGCGAGGTTTTTAGCCGGACGCCGCTCAAGCGGGTCATTGTCACCAACTTAGCCGACCTACTTCCCTGGTGGAAGCGTGCCGTAGGCTGGGCCTTCGACCGCGTACCGTATGGCGCGGTAAGAAGGGCGCCGGAGGTTCACCGCTTCTTGGATCTGATCCGCCGCCACCCACCCCGGCCGCCCAGAGTGGAACTCGAACCCCGGACCCATCTTGCCTACATTCTTTATACCGGAGGTACGACCGGTTTGCCTAAAGGCGTTCCCGGGACGCACAGCGGCATGGTTTCCTACATCAGGGACTATTACCAGGTTATTGAAGGCTATGTTTCAGAAGGCAACGACCGCTTCCTTCTGGTTAACCCCCTTTTCCACATTATGGCCAAGGGAATGTTTATGGGCCTTGCTCTGACTTTGGGTAATCCTACGGTGCTCATGCCCATACCGCACACCGACGCCATGTTGGACGCCATTCAGCGGTACAAGGTCACTTTGCTGCTCGGGGTTCCGGCCCTTTATCGCATGATTCTGGAGAACGACCGCCTTGACCTTTACGATCTTTCTTCCTTGAAGTACTGCTGGAGCGGCGGTGACGTCTTGCCCTTAGAAATATTTAACCGTTTCAGGGCCCTTACCGGCCGCACCATTTACCAGGTTTACGGCTCAACGGAGGTGGGGCACCTTTGCTTGAGCCCCATGGATCGAGAACCTTCGCCCACTAGTTTAGGATTTCCCTTCCTCTCCCGTGAAGTCAAGGTGGTGGATCCCGACACCCTCACGCCCGTACCAACCGGCGAAGTGGGGGAATTACTGGTTACGTCGGAATTCATCATGGACTACTGGAATAAACCGGAGGAAACGGCGTAGTCTTTTGTCACACTCGAGGGAAAGCGATGGTACCGTATGGGGGATTTCGTCCGGCAGGATGACGCAGGTGAACTACACTACGTCGATCGGCGCGCCGACGTCATCAAGCATAAGGGCTACCGCGTTTCCGCTTCGGAAATCGAAGCGGTGCTACAGGATCACGAGGCCGTAATGGAGGCCTGCGCCGTAGGCGTGCCGGATCCGAAAGTGGGAGAGCGCATCAAGGCAATCGTCGTTCTTAAGGAAGATGCCCGTGGCGTTGGCGCCAGGGAATTGATTAGCTGGTGCCGGGAGCGCCTGGCGCCTTATAAGGTGCCCCAGTACATCGAGTTTAGGGATATGTTGCCCAAGTCGAAGGTGGGTAAGCTGCTGCGCCGTGAAATCAGGGACGACGAGCGACGGCGGCAGGCCAAGGGTGGCGATAGTGGAGGTGAGCGCATCTCCCGAACGGCCTAGAGGGGTGAATCTTACGGCAACCTCGCAAGCGGACGCTGCACCTTCACCGCCGGCTTGAACTCCGGGATCTTGGAGATGGGGTCCAGGCGGCGATCAGCTCATAGCGAGCGGCCCCACATGCAAGGTTCGGCAAGACTAATAAAGAAGAGCACCCGCGGTAAGGACCGCGGGTGCTTCCT
>JACIYD010000044.1:4983-8728 GCA_014360105.1 Clostridia bacterium | reverse complement strand
CAAAGCCGGACTGGGCGGCCAACTGCGCAATACCGCGGCCCATGGAGCCGGCGCCCAGGATGCCGATGGTTTTGACGGGCAAGAAGATTCCTCCTTTCTGCGAATTAGGCCGGCAATTGTTCGAAGAAGGCGTCGAGACGTTGCGCCATCTCCTGCTCGTTGAAAAAGCGCTGATCGGCCATGTCGGCTTCCAGGACAACCCCTGGTATCCCGGCCTGTTCCATTAGGATCTGTCTTTTGTCGTAAAGACCGAAGGAGCAGGGTTTGCAACTGCGGTTGGAGAAAAGGATGAAGCCGTCAACTTGGTAGCGCCGCATGAGAGCAAGCTTCAAAGCGACGCGCTGCTCGAAGGAGCGGTTGACGAACTCCAGGCTGTAGGTTTCCGCCAGGCTTTCCAGCGGCCGGCTCAAGTCGAACTGTTTGATCCAGGCATGGGTATATTGCGAGACGGCCACCACGGCTTTCCGGGCGGCGAAGAAGTCGGCAAACCAGCGTAGCCGCGGCCAGATGGCAATGTGATCCCAGTACAGCTTGTACTTTTCTTCCGGTACCAATACCTGCCCCTTGGCCACGCAGTCTTCCAGCTCGGCCTTAAGCGCCCGGTAATAGTCCACCGCGAGCTTCGTCCCGCGCCAGGTAACGATCGGCCCCATGTGCACGCAGGCGTCGAAAAAGCTAAAGGGGGCCGGGCGCAAGGCGGCCATCTCCAGCACGTCGCGCCAGAGGGCGCACGCCTGATTGCTCAGGTCCATGACCTCTATCAGCCGGTCCCAGTTGAAGCGGCGCCCGGTGTGGTGCTCAAGGAAGGCAATCAGCTCCTCCAGTTGCTGCTTAAAATAGGTCACCACCCGGTCGCGGTTGTCCTCCGTGACCAGCGGCGCGTCGAGAAGCAAATAGGGTTTGGCATACCAGCGGCTGGCAACTTCGAACCACTTGGGCAGGCTGCCGCACTGGGTATTGCAGCAGACCAGAAGGTCGGGCGGCTCACATACTCCCAACGGGTGGTCGGAGCGGAAATAGTCGCCCATGCCACCGCGGGCGTAGCCGCAAAGGTCGTTGAAAAAGCCGCGGCTTTCGGCCAGCGAGGAATATTCATGCGTTAGTTTGCGCGTGGCCACCAGGGTCCCGAAGTTTTCCGGATAATAGGGAAAAAGGTCCGCGGCCACGATTATTTCCACCGGCGAGACCGCCGTGACCCAGACGACGGCCTTGCCGCTGCGGCGGGCCTCTTTTGCGCCGGCATAGTAACGGCCCATTACTTCTTTGAGCATGGCGACGGTGCGTAACGGTGGCCTTTCAGGCATCAATCCCGCCCCCCAGCATCTCGGCAAAGGCCTCAAGGCGCGTGGCGATCTGACCTAAAGAGGTGCCCTGGAAGTCGGTCTCCAGCCGCAGGGCGGGCACTCCTGCCTGCGCCAGCGCCTGGTTTAGATCATAGTAGTCATAGTTCTCCGGCTCGCAAAAACGGAGGTGCAGGAAGACGAGGCCCTTCGCCCCACGGCGTTTAAGCGCCTCTAGGAGGTAGTGACGCCGGTCTACTCCTACCGGGTTAAGGTACCCGGTCGGCGGCAGGTGAAGTTGCCGCGCAATTATCCAACCCAGCGGGTCCTCACCGGCCGGTTCTGCCGGGAAAAGGTAACGATAACCAAGGTGCAGGTCGTCGCCCACCACGGTAAGACCGGCCTCCTCGAACAAGGAGAAGATGTCCGCGGGTGCGGCCAGGGAACCGGAGAGAAAGACCCGCTGCTTACCCCGTCCCATGCCGGCCGCCGCCAGCTCTGCCTGCGAAACTTCTGTGACGCCCAGTGCGGCCACCAGACCCTGCAAACGGGGCAGGAGGTCCTCCTTGGGAACTAACGTCGCCGCCCGGATTATTGTGTAGAGGTCTTCACTGCTAAAGGCTTCCGGGTGTGCGGCGTGCCAGTCGTAGAGCCGCCCCAGAAGCCTGCGGCAGCTCGCGTTCAGCTCCCAAGCCCGGGCCAGGCCCGTCGGGGTGATCTCACGCCCCGTGAGTTTTTCCAGCGCCGCTTTGAGCCGCAGGAGTTCCTCGCGCAAGTAGGCAGCAGCGCTGGGCCGCTCCACCTGCCGTGGCAGAAGGTAGACCTCAACCCACCGGCCGGGAAAACAATGCCGCCAGATACCGTAGAGGGTACGGGTGGTATCGCAGGTCTGGGGAATAACCACGCCGTCCAGAAAAGAAAGGTCGCCACGCAGGGCCAGCTCCAGGCCACTGCGGGCGAACGAACAGGCCCAGACCTGCAGGTGGGCATCCGCCAGATTAATCGTTCCCCCGCTACCGACAATCGCCACCGGCAAGGCTCCTGCCGCCATGATGAGTTCTTCCGGCACATCGGCGGGCAACCAGCCGATGACCGCGCCACCGGTCTTTTCCTTCCACTCCTTGGCCGCTTTCCAGGGATCCTGCACCGTCTGGGAGAAGAAAGCAAAGCTGTCGTCGGCCACCAATTCTTCCTCCCGCCCTTAATGCTATTTTAGGTTTCGCCAGGCAGCAGGAGCCTTCCTGCCGGCACCCGCGGCTAAAGACCTAGGAGGCCGTTTTGAGGACCCGCGGCGCCACATTGATCAACGGTTCGCCCCGCAGAGTGCGGCGCAGGTTCTCCGCCAGTACCTTTCCGAAACGCTCCGCATACATATCGGTCCAGCCGGAAATGTGGGGTGTAATGCGGATGTTCTTTGCCTGCCACAGGGGATCGTCAGGGGGCAGATAAGACGGCAGGGGGTCTTTGATCCAGAAGACGTCCACCGTGGCGCCGGCTATCCAGCCCTCGTTCAAAGCTTTGATAAGCGCGTCTTTCTCGACCAGGGACCCACGCGCACAGTTGATGAAGTAAGCCGTCGGCTTCATCATGCGGAAACGCTCTTCATTCATCATGCCGATGGTTTCGGGCGTTTCCGGTACGGCGAGCAAGAGATAATCGCTCTGCCGTAAAACTTCATCCAGCTGCGCCGGCGGGTAAACCTGGTCGACAAAGGGAATCTCGCCGCTGACGATTTCCGTACCGATGACCCGCATCTCGAACCCTTTGGCCCGCTGGGCCACGGCCCGCCCGATGCCGCCGAGGCCGATGATCCCGAGGGTCTTGCCGTAAAGCTCTTGACCCTCGATGCGGATGAACCGCGCTTCTTTCTGGTTTTCCCGCATCTCGTCGAGATGGCGTGCGTAGGCCAGCATCACCCCGAGAACGAATTCGGCAATAGGAATGGCCGAGCCCCCGGGAACGTTAATCAGGGGCATTTCTGGCGGCAAAAGGCCGGATTTCTCCCAGTGGTCGTAACCGGAGCTAAAAGTCATCAACCACTTCAAATTCTTCATCTCCGGCACCCGCCGTACCAGCGGCTCGGTGCCCAACACATCAATGTCACTCACGTCCGCCGGCACCTGGCTCGGGTCGTCGGCCAGGACCAGCTCGATTTGACCGCTGCGGCATTCCTCCTCCAAATACTTCTCCACTACCGCAGCGTAGGCGGCTGCACGCCGCATGACGGCACCGGTGACGATTAGTACCTTTAGCTTTGCCGGTACCGCACCCGTTGCCATATAGGCCACCTCCAGCAACACATTTGCCGTCCTGCCGGATCAGGCCTTGAACCTTTCTTCACATTCCCCGTCCTTCAAACCTTTCCTCCCGGATCGGTCTCCCTCCTTTCCCTCCTGAGGGAATTATAAATCTTTTAAATTGCCTTGTCACCTATTAAAAGGCGAACGGTAAAAATCTTTGTGCGA
>JACIYD010000044.1:0-4973 GCA_014360105.1 Clostridia bacterium | reverse complement strand
ATAAATCTTTTAATTTGCCTTGACACATTTTAAATGGCGAACGTTAAAAATCTTTGTGCTAATTTAAAAAAAACGACTGCCAACGGTAAAACTGCGGCCCAACTCCACGGCAACGGCAAAGGAAGACCGCTCGATTTGCTATTTGTCAAGGTTGAAACCGTTCGTACCCAGAATTCAGCTACTTAGGTAAAATTTTCGGCAATTGGGGAAAATATGCGTGTCACGGCCGCATTATTGTGTATAATAGAAAGTGTAAATTTTCTACCCAGCGAACCCAGGCCTGAGCCCCAGACGTTGGCATGTTAGGGGAGGTGAGAGGGAGGGGAAGGCGTCCAAAAGAAGGGCCACGGTTTTACGCCGGCCAGACCGCGGCGTTTACACGGGACATCCGCCGGCGGTCAAGGCAGGGACGGCCAGCGAAGAAGGCGTAGCGTTGTTATCCGGGGAGAGGAGGCGATCGTTAAGATTAAGAAGACTTTGGAGTCATGAAATTTATTCGCGTTAAGGAGAGGTGGTTAAGACGTGTCCAGCGGTTGGCTTGCTTGGTGGGGCGTGGCGATTGCCAGTATTATCCTCACCGTGGTTGGCACGTTGATTACGATTGTGAGGTGGAAAGGATGACACCGATACCCAAGCCGACACCCGCCTACACCACCGGCGCGGTGGCCGGTCTGGCGGCGATGTTAATCGTCTGCGGCATTCTGGGCTTGATCGCCAGACGGCGCGCCGCCTCGTACGAGGACTATATGGTCGGCCGGCGGGACATCGGCCCCTTTATCACCGGCTGCGCCATCTCCGCGACCTACCTCAGCGGCTGGGCAACCATGGGCATGATGGGCATCACCTACGCCGTAGGCTGGTCGGGGATGTGGTTCGCGGGGGTATGGACCATTTTCGGCATCGTCCCTACCATTTTCCTGGCGGCCCGTAAGCTGAGCGATTTCAGCGCCCGGAACGGCACCCGCACCCTGGGCGACATCGCCCGCGTGCGCTACGACAGCAAGGTGGCTTCGACCTTCGTCGCCGCGGCCATGGCCGGCCTGATGTTCGCCTACTCGGTGGGGCAGTTGAAGGCGGCCGGCACCCTCTGGTACGCGGTAACGGGCCTTTCGCCTGTCTGGTGCTTGCTGCTGGCCATTATCGTCGTCCTCGTTTACCTGATCATCGGCGGCTACACCGGCACCCAGTGGGCCATGGGCTTTCAGGGCATTGTTCTCGGTGTCGCCTGTTTCGTTCTCGGCCTTTTCGCCCTGAGTTTCGTCGGCGGTGGGGCAGGGATGGAGGCGCGACTGGCCGCGGAGAACCCTAATCTCCTGAAACTGATTCGGCCCGACCTACCGCGGGTCGGTTCGAACCAGCTCTTCTCCGACTGGATTGGCATTACTTCCACCTTCCTCCTCTTCTTTACCATGAGCACCGGGATGCCGCACAACGTGGCCCGCTTCCTGGGGATGCGGCCGATGAAGAAAAAAATGGACTTCATCTGGTTGATCCTCCCGGTCTTTGCCATTGCCGGCTTTCCCATCATGCTTAACGCGACTACGGGCCTGTGCGCGCGGGCGGCTTTCGGCCCGGCCCTCTTCGACATCAAGCCCTGGCGGGGCGACCTGGCGGCACCCTTTATCGCGATGGCAGCCGTTGTGTTGCGCCAGCGTGGAGAGTGAGAAGCCGAGCCACGCGGTGAGGCCGACCGCCAGGGCGAGCCAGACCGAACTGCTGCCGAAAAACCCGGACGCGACCGAGGAAGCCACGGCAATGACTATCGCCGTCACGATGATCGATGCCATCAAGATCGCGAACGGGCGCTTGCCAGCCTTCGCCGAGTCCTCCTTGGCCACGCCGGTCAGCTTCCGCCAGGTGCCGCCAACCAGGCCCCAATCGCTGTACCAGACCCACGCGATCGCCATCCCGACTGCGATCGCGACCACGACGGCCAGCCAACTGACGTTCAACTCCACGGCAGACCGTCCTCTCGGGTTCGACGGAGTTGATATAATCAAGCACGATGGAAAAAGTCAACCAGCCCAAGAGTCCGCGCTCCTACGGACAGTTCTGTGCGCTCGCGCGCTCACTGGACGTGGTCGGCGATCGATGGACGCTGCTCATCGTGCGCGAGCTGCTGCCCGCCCCGATGCGGTACACCGAACTGAAGACATCGCTCGAGGGCATCGCGACGAACCTCTTGTCCGCGCGGCTGAAGACCATGGAGGCGAACGGGATCATCGAGCGCCGCCTGGAAGGTGCAGGTGTCGCCTACGCGCTCACGCCCTGGGGCATGGAGTTGCGGGAACCGATGGAAGCGCTCGGCCGCTGGGGAGCACCGCTGCTCGCGAGTGGTCCGGGCGACGACGCGTTTCAGCCGCGCTGGCTGATCCTCGCGCTGCCCGCACTGCTTCGAGGTGTGACCGCCTCGTCTCCCGTGGAGCTCGGGATAGAAGTTGATGGCTTTCTGATGGTGCTCCGCGTCGGCGAGGATGGCCCGACCGCGTTCACCTGGTCCGATCGGCCGCCGCGCACCATCTTTGCCGCCGCCGCAGATGTCGTCGTCGGCCTCGCTGCCGGCAACATCACCATCGACCAGGCGCTGGCGATGGGCGCCCTTGATGGTGACGAGGGTGTGCTCGCAGAGGTGTTCGCGACCAGCGCGCATTGATCAGAGTTAGGTCTGTTCCTGAATTCGGTTGCGTTCAGGTTTAACGTATAGCGTTATTGACGCTCTCCGTTATACTCTTGATGTGTGATCAGGTCGTTCGGAGACAAGAACACCGAGTGCATCTGGCGCGAGCAGTACGTCAAGGCCTTCGACAAGGTCCTTCAACGCCAGGCGCTCCGAAAGCTGGAGTTGCTGCACGCTGCGACGGACGTCGAGGATCTTCGGATCCCGCCGGGCAACCGTCTCGAGCAGCTCAAGGGTGGCCGCAAGGGGCAGCCCAGCATCCGGGTCAATGACCAGTGGCGGATCTGCTTCGTGTGGGGGAACGGCGGTGCAGAGGATGTCGAGCTGGTCGACTACCACTAGCGAGGAGGCGTTGTGATGACGGATGACGAGTTGATCGAGCCGATCCACCCGGGAGAGATTCTGATGGAGGACTTCATCGAGGGCTTTGGGATCAGCCAGAACAAGTTGGCGGTTGCGATCGGTGTGTCGCCGCGTCGGATCAATGAGATCGTTCACGGCAAGCGCGGTATCACGGCGGACACGGCGGTACGACTTTCCCGGTACTTTGGGAACTCCGCAGAGTTCTGGATGAACCTGCAGGCTCACTACGAACTCCGGATCGAGCGACGAGCACTGCAGGCCCAGCTCGACGCGATCGAGCCGATCCGTGAGGCCTCGTGAACCAGGACCGAGTCGTTCGAACGGCGAAAGAGCGCGATCTGGACGCCGTCGTCGCGCTACGGGCTGAGATGTTCTGCGCCATGGGTGTTCCGGTCGGGGCAGGTGAGTGGCGGCGCAACGCCCATGAGTGGTTTGCCGACAGGCTCGATGATCCACGCTGTCGGATCGTCGTCGTGGAAGTGGACCGAGTGGTGGTCTCGTGTGCGCTGGGCACGATCCGCGATGCGGCTCCCTCCCCGTCGACACCTCGTGGTGGCGACGTACTGGTGAGCAATGTCAGCACCGCTCCCGGTGCTCGCGGGCGCGGTCATGGACGGGCCGCGTTCGATGCGGTGATGGAGTGGGCGCAGACCAGTGGGGTTGAGCGAGCTGAGCTCCTGGCCACCGTGGATGGACGCGCAATGTACGAGCGGGCAGGGTTCAAGGAGACTGGACACCCAGCAATGCGGGCAGACCTCCGTCCCTGAGGTGCCGACGCTGGTCGGAGAGTAGGCGCGATGGCGACTGTCAGCGATGTGCCGCCTTTGCGATCTCCGTCGTGAGGTTGTTCCGTGACGGAATCGGTGGGTTCGCTTCGGCGTACGGCCCGAGTGTCGTCGATCGGTCGAGTGTGTGACGTTCGGATCGACCTAGAATCCTCGGGTGCCACGAATCGAGCTCACCACTGAGATCCCGGCATCGCCGGAGCGGTGCTTCGAGCTCAGCCTGTCCGTGGACGCACACCGATCTTCGATGTCCAGCTCTGGTGAACGTGCCATCGCCGGCGTCACCTCCGGCGTGATGCGTCACGGGGACTCGGTGACATGGAGGGCCCGCCACTTCGGGATCCCGATCACGATGACTTCGGTGATCAGCCAGTACGACGCTCCGCACCGATTCGTCGACGAGCAGAGGTCAGGCCCGTTTCGACGGTGGTGGCACGAGCACCGGTTCGAGCCGACGGCTGGGGGTACGTTGATGACGGATGTCGTGGAGTTCGAGTCGCCTGCGGGGCCGATCGGACGGTTGGGGAACGTTCTCGTGCTGACTCGATACATGACGAAGCTGTTGCGGCAACGGAACGCATGGCTGGCGGACACTCTCCGCTCCTGACGCTTGATGACGCCGCGCCGGATGGTCCCGCCAGGCGTCCAGCTAGGCTCTGCCGGAGTCTCGGCTGACGGAGTGGAGCTGTGATGCTTGGCCTGGTCGAGGCGATGTGGATCGCGATGGTCGTGGGGCTGATGTACGTGCCGACGATCATCGCGCTGATCCTGATCGTCCGAGGTGCGGTTACGCGGGGACAGGTCACCGGGTTGGACGTTCTCGACATCGTGATGGTGTTGGTCTTCAGCTGGGCCGGTGCTCTCGTCTACTTCCTCATCGCATTCCTTCGTGGCCGAAGGGAGGCGCGGGCCCTGGCCGTCGCGCGTCCGGCGATCGGGGAGAGCGAGGCGACCTTGAACCGGGTCGATGAGGCGTACGCGCGGGCATGGGCCGAAGCTCGTACGGCTGGCGATGATGTCCTGATCGACGCGCTCCATCGAGCAGGACTCGGGCCGGAGTGGACCGAGCCGGGTCGGCCGCGGGCGGATCTGTTGCTGGCCATCTGGCAGGCAGGCGCTCCTCCGAGGTCGAGCTCGAAACAGCTTCG
>JACIYD010000439.1 GCA_014360105.1 Clostridia bacterium | reverse complement strand
GGAGATTTCTGGAAGACCTGTACCACTACCTACGGGTAGTCAAGATCGATCTCCCCCCTTTACGCGCGCGCCCCGAAGACGTCCCGCTTCTAACGCAGCACCTCCTGCAGCGGCTTTGCCGTGATCTCGGCAAGAGCGTGGCCGGCATCGACCAGGAACTGCTGGCCATGTTCCGCAGCTATACCTGGCCGGGCAATGTACGGGAGCTGCTTAATGTGCTGGAGCGGGCGGTGATGCTGGTCGAGGAAGGAGGCTGGATTACGCCGCGCCATGTCTTTCTTCCGGCGAGTGAGGGCTGCCTGGGCGAAGAAATGATCCTGCCTCTCGACGAAGTGGAGCAGATCATGATTGCCCGCGCGTTGCGGAAATACGGCACATCGGTCAGCGGCAAGAAAGAGGCGGCCAGGGCACTGCGTATTTCCCTTACCACTCTTTACAACAAGCTGCGGCGCGGGGGTGCCTTTACTGATTTCACTCCCTACCGTTTCTCGCGTTCCGGCAAAGGGTAAAGACCAAAAAAAGGAGGAAAAGGCCTGTTAATGTAGAAGTAGTAAAAGCGTGCCACTGTTGGGACTGGGCTGAAGTTTCAGGAGAGGAGCAGCAATGGCCGTTTATTCGTTCGAGGGTAAGGTCCCGGTGATTGCGCCCAGTGCCTTCGTCCATCCGGAAGCAACCCTCATCGGCGAGGTAACCATTGGCGAAGGGTGTTATGTCGGTCCGGGGGCCCGCTTGCGCGGCGACCTCGGCCCCATTATTATTGGGCCGGGATCCAACATCCAGGATAACTGCGTCATGCATTGTCTTGCCCCCCATCTCCCCGTAAAGCTTGGTCCTAACTGCCACATCGGCCACGGCGCCATCCTGCACAGTGCCGTGCTGGGCGTGCATGTGACCGTGGGGATGGGAGCGATCATTATGGACCAGGCCACCATCGGCGACGAGTGTCTCATCGGCGCCGGCGCCCTGGTAACCGCCGGGACGGTCATTCCCCCGGGGAAGAAGGTCCTGGGTGTGCCTGCGCGGATCGTCGGTGATGTACCGCCCGAGATGCGCCAGCGCCTCACGGAAAACACCGGCGTTTATCACGATCTGGCACGGCGGTATCTGCGCGAGAGGAACAAGGAGTAACGCGAAAGGAGGGAGCCCTGGTCTGGAAGCCGGGCAAGTAGGGATGCGTCTGCAAGGCAAGGTCGCCATTATCACGGGAGCCAGACAGGGAATCGGCAGCGCGGTGGCGGCAGCCTTTGCCGCCGAGGGGGCCGACCTCGTCCTCCTCAGCCGCAAAATCACCGCCGAGGACGAGGTGGTGAAGAAGTGTCGCGACCTGGGGCGGCGGGTGCTGACCGCGCAAGTGGACGTGGCTAACCGTCAGGCGGTAAACGAACTGGTCGAGGCAGCCCTGGCCGAGTTCGGGAAGATCGATATTCTTTTCAATAACGCCGGTTTTACGCGACCGGCCATGCTTTTGAAGATGACCGAAGAGGAATGGGACGCGGTCATCGGGGTGCATCTAAAAGGCACCTTCAACTGCACTCAGGCGGTAGCCCGTCACATGGCGGAGCGGGAGTACGGGCGGATTATTAACGTCACCTCGTCTGCGGGACTGGTGGGCACCATCGGCCAGGTTAACTACTCCGCGGCCAAGGGCGGAATCGTTGCCTTTACCAAATCGGCGGCGCGGGAGCTGGCGCGCTACAAGATTACGGTCAACTGCATTGAACCCATGGCACGCACCGAGATGACGGAAACTATCGCCACCGATCCCCGTTTCCGCGACAAGTACCTGGCCCGGATCCCCCTGGGGCGCTTTGCTGAACCGGAGGAGATTGCGCCGGCAGTGGTTTTCCTCGCTTCGGACGAAGCGGGATTCA
>JACIYD010000438.1 GCA_014360105.1 Clostridia bacterium | reverse complement strand
TCGGGGCACCCCCGCGGCGTATCGTCGCGTCCAACTTAGCCGGGGCATGGTGAGGCGGCCGGACGGCCGCCTCACCTTCTTGGGTTAATCCTCACCTACGCGCAACGGGTGAAGGAATTTGACTTCTCTGTGGAGAATCAACAGCGCGAAAGGAGGGACAAAGTATTGTCTGAAGGTACAATCAAGGTAGCTGCCGCCCAAGGGATTACGCGTCTTACACTAAATCGTCCGCCCCTTAATGTTTTAAATATTGCCATGATGGAAGAACTGGCGGCGGCACTGGAAGCCGCAGGGAAGGAAGAGGGCAAAGTTATTTTGCTCGAGGCTGAAGGGCGTGCCTTTTCCGCAGGCGTGGACGTTGCCGACCACACACCAGAAAAAGTGGAAAAGATGGTCGCGGTTTTTGACCGCATTTTTCATATCATGGCGGCCATCGACAAGCCCATCGCAGCCGCGGTCAACGGTGCCGCCCTGGGTGGCGGCTGCGAACTGGTGCTGGCCTGCGATCTGGTTATTGCGTCGGAAAAGGCGAGATTCGGCCAACCGGAGATCATGGTAGGAGTGTTTCCGCCGGTGGCTGCCTACCTCTTGCCCCGTTTGATCGGCTATGTCCCGGCCATGGAGCTGCTGTTGAGCGGTGAAACCATCGACGCCAACCGGGCACTGGCCCTTGGCCTGGTCAACAAGGTGGTGCCGGCGGAAAACTTCGGGGCCGCCGTGGAGGAATTCCTGGCCAAGTTTACCGACAAGAGCCCCGTGGTGCTCGCCCTGACCAAGAAAGCGGTCAAAGCCGGTCTCAACCGGGATTTCGCAAGCGGGATGCAGGCCATCGACCGGATTTACCTGGAAGAACTAATGCGTACGGCCGACGCGGTTGAGGGGTTAAATGCCTTCCTGGAAAAGCGTCAGCCGGTCTGGCAGGGAAGGTAGGCGAAGCTTTGCGTCGGGGTTAGACCGGGCTTCGCCGAAGGCCCCTGGGAGGGAAACAAAACCTAATTAGAACCAAGAGGAGGTGCTCTTCATGGCCCTGCCCAGCAAGATCGAAACCTGGCAAATGGCCGAACCGGGTAAACTGGTACGCACCAGCCTGGACGTGCCGCCGCTTGCCCCCGGGGAAGTACTGGTGGAAGTGGTAGCCTGCGGGGTCTGCCATACCGACGTGGGCTATTTCTACGACGGTGTCCCCACGGTGACCAAACCGCCGCTTAGCTTGGGGCACGAGATCAGCGGCCGGGTGGTTGCGGGCGAGGAACGGTTAATCGGGAAAGAGGTAATTATCCCGGCGGTAATGCCGTGTAACAACTGCCCCATCTGTGCCGCTGGCCGCGGCAACCGTTGCCTTAACCAAAAGATGCCCGGGAACAGCCTCGGGATTTACGGCGGCTTTTCCAGCCACATCCCGGTGCCGGCCGCCGACCTCTGTGTAGTGGAAGACCGCAAAGGCAAACCCCTGGAATACCTGGCGGTGGTGGCCGACGCCATCACTTCTCCCTACCAGGCGGCCAAGCGGGCGGACATTCAGCCGGGTGACCTGGTAGTAGTGATCGGTGCCACGGGCGGTATCGGTGTTTACATGACGCAGATCGCCGCCGCCCTCGGAGCCAAGGCGGTGGTCGCCATAGCGCGGAATCCGGAGAAGCTCCAACGCTCCCTCCAGTACGGCGCCACCTATGCCATCGGCACGACCGACAAGGCAGTCAAGGACGTACGTGACGAGTTCCGTTCCTACTGCAAGGCCAATAACTTCCCCTCCAACTACGGCTGGAAGATTTTTGAGTGCACGGGCACCAAGGTCGGCCAGGAGATTGCCTTGGAACTTCTTTCCTTCGTGGGCAAGCTCATCGTCGTCGGCTACGGCATGCAAAAGGTGGA
>JACIYD010000437.1 GCA_014360105.1 Clostridia bacterium | reverse complement strand
CCCTTGAGAAGGCTTTTCCGCCCTGCCGCCCGCCCCCAGGGCGCCGGCAAGGCTCAACATCCGGGCCCGCATCCCCCCTTTTCCGCCTAAGCTGCTGCGCCCGCGGCTGTCACCCGCCGGCGCGCATCTCAAATCCGCCCGCCCGGGCCTTCCGGGACTAGCGGAGCGCCAGCCACACGTTCACGACTTCCCTGCCCGCCTCCAGGCTCTCCCGGTCCAGGGCCTCCAGCACCTTTTCCGCCGCCTTTGTCAGTGCTCGGCTCTGCGGGTCGGACCTGACGGAAAGCTCCTGGTACTCGGCAAGCCTGCGGTTGGACTCGGCGGTGACGTCGGCGATCTCGGTGCTCCGGCCCAGCACCTCGCCCAGGCCGGAGACCTCGGCTATGAACCGGCCCGCGCCGGTCACTGGCAACACCACCCGCAGGATCACCTGCTCCTGCCGGTAGCTCCAGGCCTCCTCCACGCTCACCGCCCCCGCCTCGATGGCCGCCACGGCCACCGCCAGCCTGGCGGCCTGAAGATCCGCCACCGCCAGCCGCAGCGAGGTGGTGCGCACGTGCCGGCTGTGGCTGAGGAAGACCCTCTGCCCGGCACCTGTCGCGCCGGCCGCCGAGGCCAACTGCGCCGCGCCCGCGGGTCTTGCCGGCTGCCCGGAGGTTGGGGCCACAACCGCGCCTTTCGCCCCGGCTCCGACCTTTGGCAGCGCGGCCACGCGGGTTCCCGCCTTGGCCGCTTCGCGCGCCGCGGCCTTACCCTGTGGCGCCGCCGACGCTACCTCTGGCGCGCCCGCCTCCCCGCCGGCGTTCTCCTGGAGGCTCACTACCACCCGCGCCTCCTCTTGGGGGGCGGCGCTTCCCGCGTGTTCGGTCGCCAACACGCCGGGCGGCATCACCGGGCCCACTCCAGCCCGGCCGAACTGCAGCGCGGCCAAGCCGATGCCCGCCGCCAGGCCGACGCCCATGGCCGCTTTGCGCCACTTGGCCAGGCGCTCCCTCCGGCGCAGCCGCTCCATTTCGCCGCTTTCCTCCATCTCCCGGATGCGCCTCATGGTCTTTTCCAGGAGGTCCGGGGGCGGTTCGATGCGTTGAAAAATCTCCCTGATCGCGTTAGAGATCGCCTTTAACTCCTCCAGCTCGGCCCGGCAGGCTTCGCAGGACGCAAGGTGCTCCTCCAGGGCGGCCTTTTCCTTTGGCTTGAGCTCG
This sequence comes from Clostridia bacterium, assembly GCA_014360105.1. GTDB lineage: Bacteria > Bacillota > DSM-521 > Neomoorellales > SLTJ01 > JACIYD01. The sequence continues at coordinate 710 of JACIYD010000437.1, read as the reverse complement.
TCGTCGATGTAGGGTGATAGCAGTTGCCGCGCCTTGCGGCATTTCATGCTTCCTCACGTCCCTTCCGCCTTCGGCACCCGGCGCCGGGGGCAGGGCTGTAGCCCGCCTCGGCCAGCTTTTCCTTCAGGATCCGGCGGCCGCGGTTGATCCGCGTCTTCACCGCCGTTTCCGAGCATCCCAGGGCGGCGGCTATTTCGCGGTAGGCGTAGCCGCCCATTTCGCGCAGAGCCACCGCGGCCTTGCTCTTCGGCGGCAGCTCCTCTATCAGCCGCCAAGCAAGCTCCCGCAGCTCCTTCTTCTCGAACTCGTCCTCAGGCCCGCCCTCGCTACTTGCGATTTCCAGGCCCGGACCATCTTCCTCGTCCGGGTCCATGAGCATGTCTAGCGAGCAGACCTTGAGGCTCCTGCGGCTCTTCGACCAGTTTATCCAGAGGTTTGTGGCAATTCTGTGTACCCATACCTCCACGCTGCCCCTCTCCGGATCGTAGAACCGCAGCCTGGTGTACACGCGGGTGACTGTTTCCTGCATCAGGTCTTCGGCGTCTGCGTGGTTGCCCGTGAGGCTCAGGGCAAGCCTGTAGACCTTCTTCTGGAGTATCGCTAGCAGCTTCTCCAGGGCGGCGCCGTCGCCGCCCTGGGACCTCGCCACCAGCCAATACAGCTCATGCAACCGGTGGGGGCACTCCGGGAAGATGGAGGGGGAGTGCGTC
>JACIYD010000436.1 GCA_014360105.1 Clostridia bacterium | reverse complement strand
GGCGAGCTTGCACCCGGAACCTACATCGAGGTAAAAGGCGACGGGCTAGAGGACGAAACTAGAAACTGATTTCAAAACGGCGGAACTTGCCGGAAGCCGGGTGGTACGCATGGGTGATGTGGTCCACCCGGCCGACAGCGGGCTCTTGCAGGGACGCAAGCAGTGCTTCCAGGTCTTCCGGCGCCCCCTCCGCCACTACTTCTACCCTGCCGTCCGGGAGATTACGGACGAATCCTACCAGGCCGAGCCGCTGCGCCTGGCGCCTGACGTAAGCGCGCATGCCCACGCCTTGCACCAGGCCGGTAAGGAACATGTGGAGCTGCTGCACCGCTGCCACGGTCATCACTCCCCTTCCTCGAGTATTATAATCGAGGCGCATGCTCTTGTCTTGGAGAGACGGGTTGCCGTATGCTATAGGAGGGTACACTTATCTCGGTTAGGGCCGTGGCCCCCAGGGTCGTGGGGCGCGAGTTAATCTTTTGGAGGTGGGGATCGTGGCGCGACGGGAATTGGAGTTCAAGGCTGCCCTTACGGCAGAACAGGCGGCCGAGCTTCTCGAGCAGGCGGCCCGATCACTGCGCGAAGGTAAAGGCACATTAAGGGTGGGTGACCGCAAGTTGGCGCTGCGCCCTGCGCGAACCATTCTGGTCGAAGGCGAGGCGGGCGCCGCGTCCGGCCGCGCCTGGCTCGAGCTCGAACTGGAGTGGCGCGAAGGGGAGACGATTGAGATCGCCCCCGGGGTAGCAGAAGACGAGGATTGGGAGAAGGAAGACTGGGACGAAGAAGACGACTGGGAAGACGAAGAATGGTACGTGGTAGACGAGGACGAAGAAGAAGAGGATGAGGAGGAGGAAGAAGAAGAGCGAGAGGAACAGGAAGAGGAAGAGGAAGAAGACGAAGAAGAAGAAGAAGAAGAGGAGGAGGAGGAGGAGGAAAAGGCAAAAAAACCGCAGGATGAAGGGCGCGGGTAAAAGATAGCCTCCTCACCGGCACCGCGAATTCTAAACCTCGATGATCTCGTCCGGCATGGTGGTGAGACGACGGCAACCGTCACGTTGCACCACTACGGTGTCCTCGATGCCCACGGCGCCCTCGCCCGGAAAAACCATCTTTGGTTCCACGGCAAAGGTCATGCCGTCTTCCAGGGGGTAAGAGTGGCCCTTTGCTAAGAACGGGAGTTCGTTGATTTCCAGCCCGATGCCGTGCCCGACGAAACGGACTTTGTGCCCTTGGGGACCCAGGTAGGCCTCGCCAAAACCCAGATCGGCCGCCATCTTCACCGAGAGCTCGAAAAGGTGGTCACAAGGCACCCCCGGCTTGGCGGCCGCGAGGATGGCACGCTCGATCTCTACACAAGCCTCGTAGGCACGACGAAAATGCTCGGGCATCTTGCCAATGCAGTACATGCGCGTCTGGTCTACCTGATAGCCGTTGATCACCACGCCGAAGTCCACCAGTATCGGCTCGCCCGTCTGGATGGGTTTACGGCTTGCGCCTACGGGGAAGGCAGGGGAAAGTCCTTGCCCCCCCATCGGCGCATCGATGTAACTGATCACCCCGCCGCTGGCCCCGGAAAGGATGTGCCAGCTATAGGCCTCGTGGTTAAGGGAGCGCATGCGGAGCAGGCCCTCGTGGCCCCTCTTCATCGCCTCCGCCTCCAAAAGCCCGGCCAGCTCGATCTCGGTGATGCCGGGGCGCAGCAAGGAAGGGATGGTGGCGTAGACCTCGGCGCTAACGGCCGCCGCCTGCGCCATCTGGGCGATCTCCCACGGGGACTTGCGGCTGCGCACTTTCTTGATCAAGGGCGAGACATCGACAAACCTTGTTTTTGGAAAGAGTTCGCGGTAGCGGAAGTATTCCTTCACCGGTAGAACGTCGAATTCCATGCCCAGGGAAAGGGGTGGCCGGCCGTAGTGCGC
>JACIYD010000435.1 GCA_014360105.1 Clostridia bacterium | reverse complement strand
TCACCGACGAGCTGGCCCTGGGTGTGGCCTACGAGGTGCTCGACCCGATCCTGGTCGGACTTACCGGAGGATTGGGCCACGAAGACATCGCCCTGGAGCTCAAAGTTTCCCCGGCACTGGTGGAAAAGATCGCCAACCTGGTTTCTCTGGCGCCAAGTCTCGGGCATGACGTTGCCTATCCCGACCTTGGGGGCAGTTAGGGAAGTGGAACGCAAGCGCAACCTCCTCATCACGGGCCCGCCGGGCAGCGGCAAGACCACGGTCATCCGGCGCCTGCTTGAGGCATTGCCCCAAGGGGCCGTGGCCGGCTTTTACACCGAGGAGATCAGGGAAGGCGGCCGGCGCACGGGCTTTGCCGCACAAGTTATCGGCGGCCCCGGCATCGTCTTGGCTCAGGCCCCTGGTAGCGGCCGCCACCGCGTGGGCCGCTATGCCGTCGAGGTCGAGGCCTTGGAAGAGATGGTCTTGCGCCCCCTCCGGCTCGCTCTGAAAGATCCGTCCAAGCGCTTCCTGGTCATCGACGAGATCGGCAAAATGGAGCTCCTCGCCCCCTCCTTCGCCACCATGGTGCTGGCTTTTCTAGACGACCCGCGCCCCCTGGTGGCCACGGTCATGGCCGCGTCCCACCCCCTGGTGGACCGGATCAAGGCCAGGCCGGACACCCAGGTCATCCCGCTCACCGCGGCCAACCGCGACCGCCTGCCGTTGGAGCTGGGAAAGCGCTTGAAGGAGCTGGCCGGGGCGTAGCATGAGGGAAGGCAGAAAAAGGGAGAAGGCCATGGCGCGGCGAACTCACAGAAGCATGAAACCCGATTGCATTCTCCTCATCAACCCGAACCGCATCCAGCCGCCGATCGCCCCTTTGGGCCTGGAGTACCTGGCCGCCGCCCTCGAGGAGCAGGGTTTTGCCCTAGAACTCCTCGACCTCGCCTGGGAAGACGACCCTCTCGCCGCGGTCAGGGAGCGGCTGCGCCAGCGGCGCTACGGCGCCGTGGGCATCTCGGTGCGCAACACCGACGACTGCTCCTATGCCACCCGGGACTTCTTTTTGCCACAGATAAGGGAACTGGTCGCCACGGTCAAGTCCCTGACCGAAAGCCCGGTTATCCTCGGCGGCTGCGGCTTCTCGATTATGCCCGAGGCGGTGCTCTCGTACTGCGGCGCCGACTACGGCCTGGCCGGCGACGGCGAGGCGGCCATGGCCGAACTGTTGGGCGCGCTAGGCCAGGGAAGAGAGCTTGCCGGGATAAGGGGGCTGGTCTACCGCCACGGGCAGAAAATCATCGTTAACCCCCCTGCCACGGCCGACCTTACCCAACTGCCCTGCCTTGCCAGGCGAGACTTCGCCGACAACCGCCGCTACTTTATCGAGGGCGGCCAGGCGGGGCTGGAGACCAAGCGGGGGTGCGACCGGAAGTGCATCTACTGTGCCGACCCCCTGGCGAAGGGAAGGAAACCCCGCTTGCGGCCCCCGGCGCATATCGTTCAGGAAATAGCAAACCTTCTCGCCCAGGGCATCGACTGTTTTCACTTGTGCGATGCGGAATTCAACATCCCCGAGGAACACGCCCGCGAAGTCTGCCGGGAAATCATAAGGGCCGGCCTGGGCGAAAAGATTAAGTGGTACACCTATGCCTCGCCCAAACCTTTTTCCCTTGAACTGGCGCTGCTGATGCGGCGGGCGGGTTGTATCGGGATCAACTTCGGGGTGGACAGCGGCCACCCCGGGGTATTGAAGGCCCTGGGCCGCGATTTTGGACCCGAGGAAATCGTCGCGGCCGTCCGGGCCTCTAACCAGGCGGGCCTCGCCTGCATGCTCGACCTGCTCATTGGCGGCCCGCAGGAGACGCCCAAGACCGTGGCCGCGACCGTCCGCCTGGTCAAGCGCCTTGAGGTGACGGCCATCGGCGTGGCCCTCGGCGTGAGGAT
>JACIYD010000434.1 GCA_014360105.1 Clostridia bacterium | reverse complement strand
CACACGTGTCGCCCTGGTGGGGCGCCCCTGCCAGGTGGAGGCGGTGCGCCGCTGGCAGATGGCGACGGGGCAAAACGGCGCGGGCGGCTGGATTGCGGCAGCAACGCTCACGGTGGGGCTGTTTTGCTTTTGGGCGCTCGGTACGGCCTTTATGGATTACCTGTGGCAACGGGTGGGAAGAGAGATCAGGCGCATCGACGTGCCGCCTGCGGGCCTGGTGGTCGAAAGCCCCGCGGGGCAGACTCTGATCCCCTTGGAAGAGGTTCGCCCCTACATCAAGCCCGGATGCCAGGTTTGCTTTGACCCGACGGCGGAGTGGGCGGACCTGGCGGTGGGCTCCACCGAGGCCGAAACGGAATGGAACACCTTAATCGTCCGCACGGTTACAGGAGAAGAACTGGTCGCGCAGGCCGAGCGCCGAGGCGTACTGGAGTTGCGTCCCTACCCGCCGGAGCGCCTCCCCCTTTTACGCCAAGCGGCCCGGCAGAAAAAGCAGCGCGTCCTCGAGACGCTGGGCCGCGCGTCCGGTTCTTATCTATGCCTTGGTCCGAATTATGTCAGCGCGGTGAGGGAAGGATAGAGCGGCGATGAATACGATGCGGGTCGTGCTTGACGCGCCGGGCGAGGTGGCCTTGCTTACGGGGAACGAAGCGGTGGCCCGGGGCGCGCTGGAGGCGGGCGTGCGCTATGCCGCTTCCTATCCGGGGTCGCCTACGGCCGAGATTCTCGAGTGCATCGCGGCCGGTACGGACAAATTCGGCGTTTATGCCGAGTGGTCGGTCAACGAGAAGGTGGCCATGGAGGGGGCGGCGGCAGCCTCTTTTGCCGGCCTGCGTGCCATCACCATCATGAAGTGCGACGGCCTGAACGTGGCCTTTGATTTTCTCACCAGCTTCAGCATGGCCGGCTGCCGCGCTGGCATGGTCATCGTCGTGGGCGACGACCCCAGCGCCCATTCCAGTGCCAAAGAGGAAGATTCGCGTTATCTGGGCCGCGTGGCCCATATACCGGTGCTGGAGCCGGCGAACAGCGCGGAGGCCAAGGAAATGGTAAAGGCGGCCTTCGAGCTCTCGGAAGAATTGCGCCAGCCGGTAATGCTGCGCCTGGTGACGCGGGTGTGCCATGCGAGTGGCAATGCGATCCTGGGCGAGTTCCGGCCCCAAGAGGTCGAGGCCTTCTTCCCGCCGGAAGAAAAATTCCTTACCTGGATCGAGTACCACCAAGTGCAGGAAGAAAAGTTGGCCCGGGCGGCCACCCTGGCCGAGGTTTCGCCCTTCAACCGCTACTGGGGAAACCCGGAAGCGCCGACGCTCATCATTACTTCCGGACCCTGCTTCTATTACGCTCAGGAGGCGGTGGAGAAGCTCGGCCTGGAGGAACGGGTGGGGATTCTCAAGCTGGGTACGACCTGGCCTCTGCCGGAGAAGCTCATCCTTGCCCACCTGCGTCCCGCGGCCCAGGTGATGTTCGTCGAGGAAGTGGAGCCTTTCCTGGAAGAGAACATCAAGGCGCTGGCGGCGCAGTACTGGGACGAGGTCGGTCCCCTGCGCTTTTACGGGAAGAAATCGGGTCATGTTGCCGGCGCCAACGGTGTGGGCCTGGGCGAGATGAACCCGGAACTGGTGGTGCGGGCGCTGGCCTCGGTTACCGGCCGGCCGGTACCGGCGACGCCGGAGGGAAAAGACTGGCCGGAGCCCATCCCCCGGGAACTGGCTTTCTGCCCGGGTTGCCCGCACCGTGCCTCCTTCTGGGCGGTAAAGGTGGCCCTGGAGCTGGACGGGCGGCAAGGAGTCATCCTGGGCGATATCGGCTGCTATACTTTGGGCAAGGGCCGCACCGGCTATTACTTGTTGCAGACCCTGCACGCTATGGGTTCGGGCGTAGGGCTGGCCTGCGGCCTGGGGCAGTTGCGCCGCTTCGGTTTTGCCCAG
>JACIYD010000433.1 GCA_014360105.1 Clostridia bacterium | reverse complement strand
TATACTTAGGGTGAGCAAGTTGGTAGCCGTCTTGACGGAGTGGGTTGTTCTCCTACCCACTCTTTGTTTTGTACGCAAAGAAGGAGGACCGTCGTTGATCGCATCCGCAAAAGATAAACTAACCGCGCTCGTAGAACCGGTGGTGGTGGAGGCAGGTTTTGAACTTGTTGACCTTGAATACCAGAAAGAGAGCGGTCATTGGGTGCTGCGCCTCTTCATCGACCGGCCCGAAGGGGTTACCCTGGATGACTGCGCACGGGTAAGCGAGCGCGTGAGCGCCTTTCTCGACGAGGCCGATCCTATACCCCATCATTACCTCCTGGAAGTCTCTTCGCCGGGAGTGAACCGCACGCTGCGCAAGGAAGAAGATTTTCTTCGCTTTCGGGGCCGCCAGGTAACGGTGCGTACCTTTGCCCCCCTGGAAGGCAGACGCCGCTTCCGGGGCGAGCTTGCGGGACTGGAGGACGGCCTGGTTCTGGTACAGGAGGGTAACGTGCTCTGGCGTATCCCGCGCGAAGCGGTGGCCAAGGCGAGGCTGGAGGTGGACTGGTCAGGGAGGACCAAGGGAAATGAACATTGATTTCATGGAAGCGCTCAAGGAAATCGAGCGGGAAAAGGGCATTCCCTTCGAAATGCTGGTAGAAGCCATTGAGGCGGCGCTCATTTCCGCCTACAGGAAAAATTTCGGTTCGGTGCAGAACGTGCGGGTGGAAGTTGACCGGGCAACGGGGACAATGAAGGTCTTTGCCCAGAAGACAGTCACGGAAAACGTGCACGACCCCCGCGAAGAGATTAGCCTGGAAGAAGCACAGCGGCTCGACCCCCGCTACCGGCCGGGCGACCGGGTGGAGGTAGAGGTCACACCGCGGAATTTCGGGCGGATCGCGGCGCAAACGGCCAAGCAGGTAGTGGTTCAGCGCATCCGCGAGGCGGAACGCAACCTTGTTTACGACGAGTTTTCCGGTCGGGAGCAGGACATCGTTACCGGGGTGGTGCGCCGCACGGAAAACCGCAACGTGCTCATCGATCTCGGCCGGACGGAGGCGATTCTTGCTCCTTCGGAGCAGGTAAGCACAGAAGTTTACCGCCAAGGTGAACGGATTAAGACTTATATTTTGGAAGTGAGGAAAACCACCAAAGGCCCGCAGATCCTCGTTTCTCGAACGCACCCCGGACTGGTGCGCCGGCTCTTCGAGCTGGAGGTACCGGAAATCCATGATGGGATCGTAGAAATCAAGGCGGTGGCCCGCGAGCCCGGCCTGCGTTCCAAAATCGCCGTCCATTCCCACGATCATAACGTCGACCCCATCGGCGCCTGCGTAGGGCCGCGCGGCATGCGGGTGCAAACCGTGGTCAATGAGCTGCGCGGGGAAAAGATCGACATCATCCGCTGGAGCCCGGACACGGCAGAGTTTGTAGGGAGCGCCCTTAGCCCGGCTAAGGTGATCGCCGTGGAACTGGACGAGGAGAACCGCACCGCCCAGGTCATCGTGCCCGACTATCAGTTATCTTTGGCCATCGGCCGCGAAGGACAGAATGCACGGCTGGCGGCGCGCCTCACGGGATGGAAGATCGACATCAAAAGCGAATCCCAGGCGGCCGGCTAATGGGAGCAGGGGTGGAGCAGGGTGGGCAAGGTCCGACATGTTCCGGAACGCATGTGTCTCGGTTGCCGCGCGAAGCGGCCCAAGCGCGAACTGGTTCGCGTGGTACGCACGCCTGCGGGGGAGGTCCTTATCGACCCCACGGGCAAGCGCTCCGGCCGCGGTGCCTACGTCTGTCCGCAAGAAGAATGTTTGCGCAAAGCGATTAAGCACAAGGCTCTGGAAAGAGCCCTGACCGTATCGGTCGGCACTGAGCTATTAGCTGCGCTGGCCGAGCAGATCAGAGACCGGAAGGGGACTGGCAACGGGGGTGAGTGAATGGCGAAAAAGCGC
>JACIYD010000432.1 GCA_014360105.1 Clostridia bacterium | reverse complement strand
CGTTATCCTGGGGGCCTGTGTCTTCTCCGGGCTCTCCATGGTCCTGGCCTGCCTGATGCGCAGCCGGGAACGGTTCATGGGCATCGGCCAGGTTATCACCATGCCCCTGTTTTTCGCCTCCAATGCCCTCTACCCCTTACAGCTCATGCCCCCCTGGCTGCGGGCCGTGGCCCTGGCCAACCCCATGAGCTTCATTGTGGAGGCCCTGCGCACCCTGCTCCTCGGTCTGCCGGGCCGGGTGGACCTGAACCTGGGCCTGCTGTTCTTTTTCGCCCTGGCCCTGATGATGCTTGCAGCCAGGCTGTTCCAAAGGCTGGTGGCGTAAAACCCCAGAAAATCTATCCTAAATGAATCAGAAAACAACGGTATAGACGCTGCTAGTCCTATAGAAACCGAAAAAAAGAAAACGGGAGGCGGCCTATGGGCAAGACGATTAGCCTTCGAGAAGAGCCGGACCGGCGCGAGGTTGACCGGCGCATCTGGCGCCTGGCCTGGCCGGCCATTTTGCGCCTGGCTTTCATGAGCACCGCCAGCCTGGTCACCCTGGGCCTGGTGGGCACCCTCGGCCCCCAGGCCATCGCCGCCGTGGGGCTGGGCCAGAGGGTCATCTTCATTGTCATCGGCGTGGTGATGGCCCTTACCGTCGGCACCACGGCCCTGGTGGCCCGCTACGTGGGAGCGGAGAACATGCCCGCCGCGCGTGCGGTGGTAGCCCAGTCCCTACTCGTGGGCGGCTTCTTGGCCGCCGGCCTGGCCGTTTTGGGTGAGCTCTACGGGGAGAAGATGATCGCCGGGCTCATGCTCGGCCACCCCGATGCGCAAGTGATCGCCCTGGGGGGCCATTATCTGCGCATTATCATCTTCTCCATGATCCTGGGGATCCCCATGATGATCATTAACGCCGCCCAGCAGGGCGCCGGGGACGCCAAGACCCCCATGTACATGGTTATCGGCGTCAACGCGCTGACCCTTGTTTTGGGCTATCTCTTCATCAAAGGCCCGGGCCCGTTTCCCTCCCTGGGCGTGACCGGGGCCGCCCTGGGCGAGGGCCTCGCCCGGGCCGGCGGCGGGGCCGTGGCGCTCGCGCTGGCCTTCAGCGGCCGTTTCTTTACCTTGAACATCAGACCACGGGAGGTCTTTCGTCTTGACCCGGGGCTAATCGGGCAAATCCTCGCCATCGGCCTTCCCGCCTCCGGGGAGCAAATGGTGCGCCAGGGAAGCCAGGTCATCTACACCATCCTCATCGCCAGCCTCGGTTCGCTGACCATCGCCGCCAACCAGGTGGCCATGGCCGTTCAGTCTATTTCTTTTATGCCAGGGTTCGGCTTCGGGCTGGCGGCCACCACCCTGGTCGGCCAGTCCCTGGGGGCGCAAAAGCCGGGGCTGGCCGAGTTTTACGGCTACGAGACCAGCCGCTTTGCCGCCGCCTTCATGGGGGCCATGGGCGTGGTTTTTTTCTTCTGGGCCACACCCCTGGTGCGACTGTTCACGGCCGACCCGACGGTCATTAACCTGGCGGGAGCTTGCGTGCGGATCATTGCCTTTGCCCAGTTGCCCTTTGCCGTGCTCATGGTGCTGAGCGGGGCCTTGCGCGGTGCCGGCGATACGCGGTGGGTGATGTACATGGTGGCCGCGGGCGAGTGGGGCGTGCGCCTGATCCTGGCCTACCTCTTGGGCTTCCGCCTGGCTCTCGGGCTGCCCGGGGTATGGCTTTCCTTCTTGATCAGCAGCTTTGTCTTAAGCGGCCTGGTCCTTTGGCGCTACCGCTCGGGGCGCTGGAAGGAGGTCCTCAGGCCAAGGGGTTCTTTTCAGCCCCAACCTTCGGGGGGCCAAGCGGCGACAAGGTTCCGGCAGGACACGGACGGGTTGTAAGACACCTAGCTCGGCCTACGGAACTACATACACCAGGGCCCTTTTGCCGTAGTATTCTGGCAGCACCTCT
>JACIYD010000431.1 GCA_014360105.1 Clostridia bacterium | reverse complement strand
TTTCCCCTACAACTGCGGCAAGGGACATGCCCTGAACTGCGGCTACCGCGCGACCAGAGCCCCTTACCTGGCCTTTATCGACGCCGACGTCGGCGAAACGGCCGGCGAGCTGGGAAAGCTTTGGGAGCCGATTGCGGCCGGTGTCTTTGACATGGCGGTGGGAGTGCTCCCGTCTGCCCGCGGTGCCGGTTTCGGCCTGGTGCGGGGTCTGGCCCGCTGGGGGATCAGTCGGCTTGCCGGCTGTCGGGTGCGTGCGCCCCTCTCGGGGCAACGCGTCCTGGACGCATGCGTTATGCACCGTCTTTACCCCTTGAGCGCGGACTTCGGCGCGGAAGTGGATCTCACCATTCGCGCCCTCTGGGCGGGTTTTCGCGTGGGCGAGGTGCCGGTCGGCATGACCCACCGGGTCACCGGTCGCAATTGGGCCGGTTTCTGCCACCGAGGCCGCCAGTTCTGGCACGTCGGCCGAACCCTGGTGCATGCCGCCCTGGTGGCGAAACACCGGGGATGAGGTGGGTGCTTGCCGCGGGCGTGGCCGCGGGCCTTACGTTGGCCCTGCTGCCCCTGGTGAACCGCCTGCCGCGGCGGCCCAATTACCGCGGACGACCGGTGGGGTTGGGCGGCGGCCCGGCGGTGGCGGCGGGTGCCGCCGCCGGCTGGCTGGTTTTCGGCCTTATACCGGCTCCCGGGAGGCCGGAAGGGCTGATCTTCCTGGCGCTGCTGGTCATGGCCGGCCTCGGCTGGCTTGACGATTGCTGGGGAGAGGGAAAAACCAAGGGTTTCCGGGGGCATTTTCGCCGGTGGTGGCAGGGCAAGGGAGATACGGCCCTGCTCAAGGCGGCGGGAGGCCTGGCGCTGGGCCTCGCCGTGGCCCGCCGGAGCGCGGCTACCTGGTGGGAGGCCGCCCTCGCGGTGCTCCTCGTGTCCTTGGCAGCCAATGCCTTGAACCTGCTCGATCTGCGTCCGGGAAGGGCGCTCAAGGGTTTTGCCCTCGGCCTGGGCTTGCTTTTCCTGCTCGGCGCGCCGACCGCACCGCTATTTGTGCCCGTGCTGGCGGCCGTGCTCGCCTACGCGCCTTACGACCTGCGCGAGCGGCTGATGCTGGGCGACGCCGGGGCCAACGCCCTGGGGGCGGCTCTGGGCACGGGGGCGGCGCTGGGTCTTTCCCCGCCCGTGGAAACGGTTCTGGCCTTCACCCTGGTGGCCCTGCACGTCTATGCGGAAAAGGGTTCCCTCACGCGCCTGATCGAGCGGGTGGGGTGGCTCAGGCTGCTGGACTCCTTGGGCCGCCGCGGGTGACGCGCACGGAGGGAAAAGCTTTGCCCGGTATCAGTTTTCGTCCCGGCGAGGTCGTGGAAATAAGCGAGCGTTTTCCCGGCGGTGCGGCCCTGTCGGTGCTGGTGGACGGACGGCCCGCCGCGGCCATCAACTACGAGGCGCTCACGGGTCCGGCGGCGCCCGGCGATGCCGTTCTGCTCAACGTGACGGCGGTGGAACTGGGCCTGGGTACCGGCGGCTACCATTTCGTCATGGCCAACCTCGGCGGCCGCGGCCATCAAGCCGATGGCCCGGGCCACATCATGAAGCTGCGCTATACGCCGCTGCAGTTAAAGGTTTTCGCCGTAGAGGAGGAAGGTTCGCCGTACCGCCCAAGCCTCGAGGCCTGTGAGGATCTCGCGGGTATGCCGGTGGTGATCGTACCCCTGCACAGCCTGCTCGCGCCGGCCGTGGCCGGCGTGAAAGCTTTTGACCCTGCTTTAAAGACCGCCTATCTGATGACGGACGCAGGTGCACTGCCGCTTGCCTGGAGCCGCCTGGTGCGAGAGCTTAAAGAAAAGGGGCTGGTGGCCGCGACCCTCACCGCGGGTCAGGCTTTCGGCGGGGACTTCGAGGTGGTAAACGTTTACAGCGGGCTTTTGGCCGCGAAAGCGGTGGTCGGGGCGGA
>JACIYD010000430.1 GCA_014360105.1 Clostridia bacterium | reverse complement strand
TACCCGCAGCCTGGTCCTCGGAGGATCACCCGCATCCCGGCTGCTAGCTGGTTGGCTGGCACATGCCCGCCTATAAACACGCAATACCAAACTTGAAGGCAAGTCACGGGCGACATCATCAATGCGCCTACGGCAGCCTGCTACGCTTGCTTGTAAACGCGCCACATCGAACTCAAACCCTCGGGCGGCTGCATGGCGCGGTGCGCCCGACTGCGCACTCATGTAGCCGTACGCTCGTTCAAGTTTGAGGTTGGGCATCTATAGTACTAAGCGGCTGCTTGGCTTGGTCCACACCTACCTCGGCTCCGCACCCGGCGCCCCACCAGGAGCAGCACAACCACGGTCCCCCGCCACTGCGGGTCACCCGCGACTTCCAGGTCCGGCAGGAATCAGAAGTGGCTTACCGAATAACCCTACAACAGGAGGAGAAGCACGCCCGGCTCGAAGCCTAGCGCGCCTTTACGACGGACGAGGCCGCCCGGCTGATCCAGAAACCGGAAGCCGATGCCCGCGGCGTGTTGAACCGCCTTGCGGAAGCTGGGTTAGTGGAAGCCCGGGGCGAGAGAAAAGGGCGCGCCTGGCACCTTTCCGCCTCCACCTACCGGCCGCTCGGCGCAAAGGCCGCCTACGTGCGCCAGCGCGGCTTTGAACCTCTTCAGCAGGAGCAGGTGGTGCTGCAATACGTGGCAAAGCACGGCCGCATCATTCGCAGGGAGGCGGCGGGGCTGTGCAGGATTGCGTCCCACCAGGCCCGCGACCTGCCCTCTCGGCTGGTTGCCCGAAGCGACTTGACCATGCAAGGACGGCGCAAGGGAGCGTTTTATGTGCACGCCTCAAAGAATATGGACTAATCCATAATTCTTTTGGATGACTTCAAGAAGCATCCAAAACCGACCAAAAGCCGAGACGGGCGATGATGAGGCAATCCATCACAACACGGCGAAAGTAAGGATCTGCAATCCAAGCAGTTCAACATGAGCGACTGGGGTGGCAAGCGCCTCCGCAGGGACAAGCGATCAAGGCATGGGCGCCACCTGCACGAATGAGAATGATACCTAGCCCATAGCAAGGGGTTGCGACCGATGAACCATAGCGAGATCGTCAGCTTCATCTGGGGTGTTGCAGACCTTATTCGCGACACCTTTAAGCGCGGCAAGTATCAGGACGTGATCCTGCCGCTTACGGTGCTGCGGCGCCTCGACTGCGTCCTGGCGCCCACCAAGGAGAAGGTGCTGGAGACGCAGGCGCGCTTCAAGGGCATGCTCGAAAACCTCGAGCCGCAACTGCGCAGGGCATCGGGCTTCGCCTTCTACAACACCTCGCGCTACGATTTCGAGAAGCTCTTGGCCGATGCGCCGCACCTCGCCGCCAACCTCCGGAACTATATCGCGGGGTTCAGCCCCAACATGCGCGAAGTGCTGGAGCGCTTCGACTTCGATAACACGATCAGCAAACTCGACGAGGCCGGACTGCTCTTCAAGGTACTCGAGCGCTTCAAGAACGTGGACCTGCATCCGGACAAGGTCGACAACCCGACGATGGGGACGATCTTCGAGGAGTTGATCCGCCGCTTTAATGAGGCGCTCAACGAAAACCCGGGCGAGCACTTCACGCCTCGCGACGTGGTGCACCTGATGGTGGACCTGATGCTCGCCGGTGATGAGGAACGCATCCGCCGCAAGGGCATTGTCTGCACGGTCTACGACCCCTGTTGCGGCTCGGGCGGCATGCTGATGATCACTAAGGAGCACATCACGGTCGGCGTGCGCAAGAACGGTCAAATCATCCGCCCGCCCATCAATCCTGATGCCGAGATCCACCTTTTTGGCCAGGAGGTGAATCCCGAGACCTGGGCCGTCAGTAAGTCTGATCTCTTCATGAAGGACCCCACCGGCCGCGATGCGGACAACATCGCCTTCGGCAGCGTGCTTTCCAACGACCGCCACGCGGGC
>JACIYD010000043.1 GCA_014360105.1 Clostridia bacterium | reverse complement strand
TGCAGGTGGCGCCGGATACGCTCGAACTCGTACCCGTTTTCCACCAGTTCCGCCACCGCGTCGGGCTCCGTACCGAGAATATCAATGAGGGTGACTTCGTTGCCCTCTTTGTCGACGCCTATCGGATCGAATAAGGAAATCTCGCCCTGGGTTTTCTTGATGGTGCGCATGTACATTAGGATCTCGTTCTCAATGCATTTCGCCGCATAGGTGGCCAACTTGGTTCCCTTTTCGGGATTGTAAGTGTTAACAGCCTTAATCAGGCCGATGGTGCCGATCGAAATAAGGTCGTCCTGGTCCTCGCCGCTCCCCTCAAACTTCTTGGCAATGTGGGCTACCAGGCGCAGGTTGTGCTCGATAAGCACCGATTTCGCCTTTTGGTCGCCGCGAAAGAGTCCTTCCAGGTAGGCTGCTTCTTGGTCCTCACTTAGCGGATCGGGAAAGGCGTTATTACTAATGTAGCCGATGAAACCGGCACCGGCTACGGAAAGCATATCCCTTCACCCCTGGTACCCGAAGCTAGTTTAAGGATATGGGGAGGCGGCAAGGTTGGTGCCTGTCCGGTCCGGACGGTGTCCGTTGTCCCTAATAACGCCGGCCGACCGCCCGGCAAAAATGAAGGATCCGTCAGAAAAAGCCGGAGGTTGACCTAGTAGCGGTTGTCGCGTATCATCGTTTCGAGTGAATCCCATCCCAAAAGGGGCGAAACTCCGGTTGAAGGGATACCGCCGGTCAGGCACACGATGAGAACCGGAATTTCGCAGGGAGTGGCACAAGCCTTGGAGGTAGTGCTGGCCGTTGAAGGAGTACAATTCACCTACGGCGCGGCTCCGGTGCTGGCCGGCGTAACCTTTCACGTCACCCGCGGCAGCTTTGTTGGCATTGTCGGGCCGAACGGGGCAGGCAAATCAACCTTGCTACGCACCATCGCCGCCACCCTGCGGCCCGATAGCGGTGTCATCTATCTGGAGGGATACGCGGTCCAACAGATGCCGCGACGGGAGATCGCGAGGCGGCTGGCGGTGGTTCCCCAGGAGAGCCAGTTCGGCTTTCGCTTCACGGCGCTCGAGGTGGTGCTCATGGGCCGTTACGCCCACCTGGGGCGGTGGTCGGGTGAGCGCCCGGCTGATTTCGAGGCGGCGCGGCGGGCGATGGAACTGACGGGGACCTGGCCGCTGCGGGAGCGAGAGATTACCGAGCTAAGCGGCGGCGAACGCCAGCGGGTGATCATCGCCCGCGCCCTCACTCAGGAACCGCGGGTGCTGCTCCTGGACGAGCCTACGGCTCATCTCGACATCGGCCACCAGGTAGAAATCCTGGGCGTACTGAAGCAGCTCAGCCAAAGGGAAAAGCTCACCGTGGTGGCGGCCATGCACGACCTTAACCTTGCCGCCCAGTATAGCGACCGGTTAATTCTTTTGCAGGATGGAAAGATTATGGCACTGGGCGAGCCAACCGCGGTGCTTACCCCTGAGAACGTGCGGCGCGCTTACGGCGCCGAGGTGCTGACCTATCCCCACCCGCTGCTCCGCGTACCCCAGGTGACCATTATGCCACGCGGTCAGGAGGAGGCGGCGCAAGGGCGGGGCCTGCGGGTGCATCTCGTCGCGGGCGGTGGGGCCGGCGCCTCTTTTATGGAGGAACTGGTGGCCCGGGGCTATCAGCTCACTATCGGGGTGCTCAATCAGGGGGACACGGACTGGCAGGTGGCACGCATCCTGGGCCTGCCAATGGCCGACGAGGTGCCTTTTGCGGACATCGGTGAGCAGGCCTACGCCCGCAATCGCGAACTGGTAAGTCAGGCCCAGGCGGTGGTGCTCCTAGACATCCCCTTTGGCCGCGGTAACTTGCGTAACCTGGCAGTCCTGGAGGAGGCGCTCGACCGCGGTATCCCTACCTACATGTTGGGCGAACCGGATCTTGCCGGCCGGGACTATACGGGCGGGCAGGCAGGGGAGTTGGCCCGCCGGCTGGAGGCGAAAGGGCTGCGTTTCCTGCCTGACCGGGAAGCGGTGCTGGCCGTGCTGGCGCGGCTGGCGCTGGAAGCAGCGCATTAAGGAAACTGGTATTTCGAGGGACTGTCGTGATGGTTTGCTCACGCTTTGTTTACCTGGACAACAGTGCGACGACCCCGGTCCGGCCCGAAGTGGTGGCGGCAATGGAGCAAGCCCTAAGGGAAACTTTCGGCAACCCCTCGGCGCGCCATCACCTGGGCCTGGCGGCGGAGAAGGCACTGCAAGAGGCGCGCGAACAGGTGGCGGGTGTCCTCGGCGTGGCGCCGGAGGAAATCATCTTTACCTCGGGCGGTACGGAGGCGAACAACCTGGCACTCAAGGGTCTGGCCCGGGCCCTGCGCCGCCGCGGGCGGCACCTGATTACCACCATGGTTGAGCATCCCTCGGTGCTCAACACCTGCCGCCAGCTCGAAGAGGAAGGCTTTGCCGTCACCTACCTGCCGGTGGACGCCTCGGGTTGCCTGGATGCGGCTCGGGTGGCGGCCGCCCTGCGGCCGGACACGGTGCTCGTCAGTATTATGCACGTCAATAACGAAGTGGGTGCGGTTCAGCCCATTGAGGCCGTAGGGCGCCTCCTGGCCGCACGGCCGGAAAAGGTCTATTTTCACGTGGACGCAGTCCAGTCTTTTGCCCGGCTGCCCCTTAAGCCCGGGGCCTGGCACCTGGACCTGGTAAGCATCAGCGCGCATAAGATCCACGGCCCGAAGGGCGTGGGCGCTCTCTACGTGCGGCGCGGGACGCGGCTTGCACCTTTAATGGGCGGAGGCGACCAGGAGGGAGGGCTGCGGCCCGGCACGGAAAACGTCCCCGGTATCGTCGGCTTCGGCACGGCCGCCTCCCTTGCGGCCGGGGATGCCGCGGCCGGCGAGCGCATGGCCGCTCTGCGCCGCCGCCTCTGGGAAGGAATCAGCCGGGCCGTACCGGAAGTGCGGTACAACGGCCCGCCGCCGGAAAGGGCGGCGCCGCATATTCTCAACGTTTCCTTTGAGGTACAGGCCGAGGTCCTCCTCCATGCGCTAGAAGCGGTCGGCATTTATGTTTCGAGCGGCGCGGCCTGCCATTCCCGCCGTCCCGAGCCGAGTCATGTCTTGGCGGCGATGGGCCTTAAAGGGTCAGCCCTGGCGGGTGCCATTCGCTTCAGCCTTTCGCCGCTTACCACGGCGGAGGACATCGATTACACGGTAGCCAAGCTAGGTGAACTGGTACCGCAACTGCGGCGCTATCAAGGGCGGCGCCGGACCACCCGCGGAAAGTAGCCTGCTAACTACGGAGGCAACTGCATGTATCAGGTCGTGCTCGTCCGTTACGGGGAAATTGCCCTTAAGGGACAAAACCGCCGCCTTTTTGAACAGGCTTTAATAGCCAACATCCGCCGCGGCCTCGAGGGGCTCGCGCCACGCCAAATTAGGCGTGTTGCGGGGCGGGTGCTGGTACCGCTGGCAGGTGATTGGGAGGAAGTGGAAAAGCGGCTGGCGGCGGTTTGCGGCATCGTCTCCTTTAGTCCCGCACGTGTGGTGCCGAGCGAGCCGGAAGCCATCGAGCGGGCCGGGTTGGAGGAAATGGCCGCCGTCATGGCGCCCGGCGCAACCTTCAAGGTAGAAGCACGGCGCGCGGACAAGACGTTCCCGCTCACCTCGCCCGAGCTTAGCCGCCGCGTAGGGGCTTTTGTCCTGCGGCGCCTACCCGAACTGCGCGTTGACGTGCATCATCCAACACACCGCCTGATGATCGAGGTGCGGCCGGAAGGAAGCTATGTTTACACGCGGGTCTGCTCGGGGACGGGCGGTCTCCCTGTAGGAGTCAGCGGCCGGGGGATACTGCTTCTTTCCGGGGGCATCGATAGCCCGGTGGCCGGCTACTTTGCCGCACGCCGCGGCGTGGCCCTTCTGCCGCTCCACTTCTACAGTTTTCCTTTTACCAGCGAGCGCTCCAAAGAAAAAGTGATCGACCTTTGCCGCATACTTGCCCGCTATGCCGGGGAAATCGACCTCTACATCGCGCACTTCACCAGGGTCCAGCAGGCGATCGTCGAGCAATGTCCGGAAGAGCTGCGCATTACGGTCATGCGGCGCATGATGATGCGCGTGGCCACGCGCTTGGCGGAAGCGGTGGGGGCGCTGGCAATCTTTACCGGGGAAAGCTTGGGCCAGGTCGCCAGCCAGACGATGGAGAGCCTCGCGGTCATCGGTGCGGTGACCGATAAGCCCATTTTGCGCCCGCTGATCGGCCTTGACAAGGCAGAAATCGTGGAATACGCCAGACGCATAGAAACATACCCTATATCCATCCGGCCATATGAGGACTGCTGTACCCTGTTTGTTCCGGCACATCCGGCAACGCGGCCCCGCAGGGAAAAGGTAGAGGCGGCCGAAGCCCGGCTACCCGTGGAGACGCTGGTAGGTGAATGCATGGAGCGCCTTGAAATGGTACGGGTACCGCCACGGTGGTATTAAACGCCGGCGGCCGGGCACGGCGCTCCTCAGGTAACCGAGCGCGGCGGCGGGAGGATTCTTGGCCTTTACAGAGAACTTAGGAACAACGGAAAAAAGCCCGTTCCCGGGAAGCCGCAGGAAGGGGTAGGAAAGTGAACGGCAAGATGACCTCGCGGCCCGTGGACGACCGCCTTCTCAAGCGCCGCCTGGTGGAGAAGTGGCTTGAAACGTGCCGGCGCGGTGAGATTGACCCGAAATACCTCGGTCGCGCGGTGAAGCGCATTTACGAAGAGGCCGGCAGGGTTTTCCTGGAGATTCTATTGCGCGACCTGGAGGCGGCGCACATCCGTGACCGTCACCTGGCCGCCGGGTGCCTTTTGGAGCTACCGGTGAGCGAGGAAGTAAAGGCTGCCCTGCGCCGCACGGTGCGCGATCGGCGCCGGCACCTCTGGGCCAGGGGAATCTGCTTGATCGCCTTAAGCGGCATGAACGAAAACATCGACGGCCTCATGCAGCGCTATCCCGAGTTATCGCACGAGTTGCCGGTAGTGATGGCGCGGCAGTACATCGAGGCGCTTTCCGACGAGGACCTCTCCAACGGCCACGGCTGGGAGGATTTTCTTCGGAACCCCGAGGAAGCGCAGGTTGAGGTGATCAACCTGCTGATGAGCGCGGCGGACGCCAGGGTTGTTGATTTTCTCGTGTGGGCCGCGCAGCGGACACCGCCTGCGGTACGGGAGGTAGCGCGGGAGGCGCTAGGAAGGCTGCGCCTCGCCGGTGTGGACGTGGACCGCGGTCGGCGGGAAGGGGCCGGGGAGAGTTCACCCCTCCTTGCGGTGCGGGAGGGCCATGCGGCGATGAAGCAGTGGAATTTTGCCCGGGCCATTTTTTACCTTAGCGGTGCCCTGGAACGGCTGCCCCGGGCTGCGGAAGCAAGCCTCCCCGTGCGGCTGCAATTGGTGACCGCGCTTTTGCGGGACGGCCAAACGAGGGAGGCTTTACGCCAGGCGGAGGAACTGGTTGTCGCCGCCGGGCCGGAGCACTTTTACGGCCAGAAGGCGGGCCAGTTGGCCCGCGCCATCGCCGAGGTGCTGCTGCCGGAGAAGGAAGGGACGGGCGGCGGTCCGGTACTGGACCCGGTGGAGGCGGCCATCAACGAGCTGCTGGTACGCTGCGCCGTGCCGCGTCGTTACTTTCACCGCGCACTGGTAGTGTGGGACAATTACCTGCGCTATACACCCGAACCGATCCGGCAGATCGATGACGCCAGGGTTTGGGCGGCCGCAGTCATCTGGGCTACGTCCTGGATCGGCCGCGGTCGGCCGCGGCGGGAAGACATTCGACGCGCGACTACCGGTTTGCCCGCGCGGGAGGTAAAGCGGCGGGCCTATCTTATCTGGAATGCCCTTGGCCTGGCCGAGGACCGGCGTTGGCTGGAGCGGGAGATGGCCTGCGTGGAAGCCGCGGACGAAGCCGAAGATGAGGTATCCCAGGCGGTCAAGGACTTCCTGCAGGAGCTAAGCTGGCAGCGTTCGGCAAGCACCGTGCGCCGCTACCAGGAAGGCCTGGTACTTCTTTGGCAGTACCTTGTCCAACGGGCCGACGTTTGCTCGCCCGAGGAGATTACGCCCGAACACCTGGTGGAGTTCCTGGCCTGCTGGTATATAGGAACGGAAGGCATCAAGCGCTCGGTGCCCCGGGCGAAGGCCCTGATCGGTACGGTCTGGAGCTTTTGCCAATGGCTGGACATCCGCAAGGGCACGCACCTTATCCAGCCATATTTACCCCTTCACCGGCAGTTGCGGCGTGAAGTACCCCGGGCGCTTACCCTGGCCGGTTTATTGCCGGGTTCAAGTTTTGCCGGCCCCCAGCGCTTTGAGCGCCAGGTCAGCGACTATTTCCGGGTAGAAAACCTGGCCCGGCAGACGATGGAAATGCACGGCTTGCGCAGCGGCCTACAACTGCGCGGCGTGGTTATTCCGCCGGAAGGCAAGGACCTGGTCAGGCCGGCCGACATTCTTTATCTCACCTTGGGCAAACGCAAGCATCGCTGGTACATTATCGACAGCGGCGCCGTCTTTCCGGCGCTGGCCGCACCCTTTGTAGGGCAGGACTAGCAGGGGGTTGGCCGGATGGGTTTGGCGGCGTTCGCCCGGTGGTTGCGGCCGGATCTCCTGGTGAACTCGCTTGAGGAAATTCCCCTGGGCCGATTGCAGCAGCGGGGGATCAGAGCCTTCATTTTAGACCTCGACAATACGGTGACCTTTTGGCA
This sequence comes from Clostridia bacterium, assembly GCA_014360105.1. Classification (GTDB taxonomy): domain Bacteria; phylum Bacillota; class DSM-521; order Neomoorellales; family SLTJ01; genus JACIYD01. The sequence continues at coordinate 2,139 of JACIYD010000043.1, read as the reverse complement.
GAGCGATACGGTAGCCGAGGCGACGCGCGCCTGGCTTCATCACGTGCGGGAGCGCGGTTTTGCCGTATGTCTGAGCTCGAACAACAGCTATGCCAGGGGAGCGCCGGTCGCGGCCTGCCTGGGGTTGCCCCTGGTGCCTAGCGCGGGCAAACCGCGGCGGAGGGCCTTTTATCAGGCACTGGATATCCTGGGCACCGGCCCGCAGGAAACGGCGGTGATTGGGGATCAAATCTTTACCGACGTGTTTGGCGCCAAGCGGCTGGGTATGTTTTGCATATTGGTGCGACCCTTGGGCCCGCGGGAGTTTATCACCACGCGGCTTTTGCGCCACCTGGAGCGGCTGGTCATCCGGTGCTGGGAAAGCGGCTAGGGGGTGGGCCTCTGCTTACCGGTAAAACCAAGGTACTGGGTCTTCTCGGCTGGCCGGTGGGCCACAGCGTTTCTCCGGCCATGCAGAACGCCGCCCTGGCCAGCCTCGGGCTTGACTACGTTTACGTCCCCTTCAACGTGGCCCCGGCCGACCTCGCGCAAGCGGTACGGGGTCTTGCCGTTTTGGGCGTATGTGGGGCAAACGTTACGATTCCTCATAAAGAGGCGGTATTTCCCTTGGTGGAGCGCCTGACGCCGGAAGCGCAGGCGGTGGGGGCGGTGAACACGCTGGTGCGGGAGAAGGGTAGCTGGGTAGGGCACAACACCGACGGTGAAGGGTTTCTGGAGGCACTGCGCGAAGAAGCGAATTTTGCACTCGAAGGAAAGCGGCTGCTGCTCCTGGGCGCGGGTGGCGCAGCGCGGGCCGTTGCCTTTGCCGCGGCGGGCGCAGGGGTATCACTGCTCCTTATCGCCAACCGGACGCCGGCACGCGCGCACACCCTGGCAGAGGCGCTGGCGCGCCGTTTTCCCTGCCGGGTAAGGGCCATCCCCCTGGAGCGGGGAAGTCTCGCCGCGGCCCTGGCGGAAACCGACGTGCTGGTGAACACCCTGCCCCTGGGCATGTACCCGCAGGTGGAGGCCATGCCACCGTTGCCCCCGGAGGCCCTGGAGCCGCCTTTGCTTGTTTGCGACCTCATCTATAACCCGCGGCCAACGAAACTTTTAAGCCTGGCCGCCTCCCGGGGCTGCTGCACCCTAGACGGCCTGCCCATGCTGGTCGCCCAGGGAGCCCTGGCGTTTGCCTTGTGGACGGGACGCAAGGCGCCAAAGGAGATCATGCGCCGGGCCGCGGAGGCGGCGCTGGCCGCCCGACAAGGGGAACCGCGCCTTGGCGGCGCGGAAGAGGAAGGAGCAAGGGATTAACCGTGGGGCGCATTCGCTTTCTCACCGCTGGCGAGTCTCACGGGCCGCAGCTTACGGTCATTATCGAGGGCATCCCGGCGGGGCTGGCGCTGGCGGCGGAAGAGATCGACCGGTGGCTGGCGCGGCGGCAGCAGGGCTACGGCCGGGGCGACCGCATGGCCATTGAGCGTGATCGGGTGGAGATGGTGGCGGGGGTGCGCGGCGGCCGGACCCTCGGCTCCCCCATCGCTTTGATCATCCGCAACCGCGATTGGCCCCACTGGCAGGAGATTATGGCGCCCGGCCCCGAGGCGCGGCTCGAGGAAAGGGTGGTGACACGGCCGCGGCCCGGCCATGCCGACCTGGCGGGCGGCATGAAGTACCGCCACGGCGATCTGCGCAACGTGCTCGAACGGGCCAGCGCCCGGGAGACCGCCGCCCGCGTGGCGGCCGGGGCGGTGGCGCGCCGCCTGTTGGAGGCCGTGGGCGTGGAAATCCTGGGCCACGTGCGCCAGATCGGGCCGGTGCGCCTTGCGCGCGAGCCGGATCTTGCGCGCATCAGAGAGGCCGCATCCTCCCCGGTCTACTGCGCCGACGCGGAAACCGAGAAGGCGATGATGGAAGCCATCGACCGGGCACGGGAAGCGGGCGACAGCCTGGGCGGCGTCTTTGAAATTTTTGCGCTCAATGTGCCGCCGGGCCTGGGCAGTTATGCCCATTGGGACCGGCGGCTCGACGGCCGGCTCGCCCAGGCCTTGATGAGCATTCCCGGGATCAAGGGCGTGGAGAGCGGCCTTGGTTTTGCCGCGGCCGCCAGTCCCGGTTCTGCGGTGCACGACGCCCTGCACTGGGACGCAGGGCGCGGTT
>JACIYD010000429.1 GCA_014360105.1 Clostridia bacterium | reverse complement strand
GGCTTTGTGGGTTTCCACCGTTTTCACGCTGATGCAGAGCTGCGTGGCGATTTCCTGGTTGCTGTACCCGCGGGCCAGGAGCCGCAGAAGGTCCTTTTCCCGCTCACTTGGACCGGACTTTCGCCACTTGAACCCGAAGTGCCCTCTGTTGCTGGACTTATAGGGAAGCAGGGGGTAGTAAGGTCATTTCAGATAGCCCGAACGCACCTGATTGGGCGGATCAATGCGTGCCGTTGGCTCTTTGAATCGCTTCCCGTCCGATCCGAGATCGACAAAAAGAGGAAACCGGGGGGCGCGGTAATAGCCACGGCCGTGTCCCGGGCCCTAGTAAGTTGGTGTCCAGATTGGTGCCCAAACCCGCGCGAACCGCGCCTAAACGAGCCCACTCTGGTCCCCAAAAAGAAAAACTTCCTTCGGGTTGCCCGTCTGACAATTTCCATTCCGCTCTGACTGGCATCACAGAGGTTTACCCCGACGGCCGGTATGCGACTTTAAGCTTGCCGGTGAAAAGACTTTCGCGCCAGCGAAACAGAGCACACATCACGAAGGCCGGGGACAGAGTCAGCACGGGGAGAGCGATAGCTCAGTTGCGTGGGAGGCAAGCAGGAGCTTGCGGGCTGTCTGGCCAGGCCAGAAAAGCAGCCTGCCCCCGTGCTCAGTGCTCTGCCTTCCTACCGGGAGCAACGTGGGCACGGGCGAGACAGCCTACCTCGTCCTCCGGGGCTGAGCGAAAAGGTCGGTTGTACCGACTCCAGATTGCCGCTTGGTGGCCGATGATCGGAGTGGAGGAACCGACAATGAGGGCTTGAGCAAAAGGACATGACAGAGCTTCACAGGAAGGCTTGGGGCTGCATGAAAGACCGTCTTGAGCAACTGCTTTCCCAGCTAAAGGCCATGGGTTACGCACAAGAGGAAATCCTGGCACTCTGCGGCCTGGATCCCGGCAAGCCCATGACGCCGCAAGAAATGGAGCGGGCCATAGCCCGCCTGGAACGGCAGTTGGAGTTCGCTGGCAAATGCCTGGCGGCCGTGGCAGAGCGGCGGGAAAACGCGTCTTCCGACCGGGACGCAAGGGACTTAAGGGGTGCCCCACGAACTGTATAGGTAGGTTATAACCAGTAGCGACGGCGGCTTTTCAGTCTCCCGGGCCTGGGTATTGTCATATTATGGTAGCGAAAGGGGACCGAAAAGGTGCTGGAAGACCGGAATAAGCGGGCCTTCCATACCCGTGCGAGGCAGCCACGTTCACGAGATCAGGACTGCAACTGATGATTTTATGGAAAGCATGCATTTATCTTTGCTACTTTGATGGAGCGCCCTCGTCTTAGTTCTGATGGTGACCGACAAGAAAGCTGCGAGCAGATAGAAACCGGCAGCCGCCTCGCAGCGAAACCACGACTTTGGGCTGCCTTTTCGCCAGCGATTTTTCGCCGGCCCGCCGCTTTTCCGCCGCTTCCACACCGCTTGATTCTGGCCACACTAGAGTCGACTCTAGTCACAGCGAAACCACAACTTTCCGCCCGTGCACCCGCGCGCCAATGATGATTAGGGGCGTTCGTTGGCCGCGGACGCCCGTTGTTGTACACTAAGAGCGACCTTAAGCATCAGGAACTTCGCACGTCTCATTGAGAAACTGCCTTTGTGGCGTTGCCCGCATCGCCGGCCCGGGAGGCACGGGGCCGAACTTGGTGCAAAGCGGCACGGGCACGACCTCGTAGGGCCGCATCATCTCGTGGTCCTCGTGCTCGAGAATGTGACAGTGCCACACGTATTGGCCGGCAAAGGCGCCGAACCGGGCGATGATGCTTGTGACCTGGCCCGGGTTGGCCCGCACGGTATCCTTGAGCCCCCGTTCGTTGGGGTCCGGGGGAACGGGAGGCCCGGTGAAAACCAGTTCCCGCTGGGAGCGGTAGCGGTCCACGTCGAAGGGCCGCCGCCCAAGGATCTGGAACTGGACGAG
>JACIYD010000428.1 GCA_014360105.1 Clostridia bacterium | reverse complement strand
GCTTGTGTCACCGGGGAAAGTACCCGACTCGGATATGGCGCGCCGAACCTTAGCGGCATGCCGCAATCAGAGGAGATCTGCCGCGGAATGGGCACCAGACGGAAGGGAATGCCCGCGCGGTGGCAAAGCTTTTCTGCCTGGAGCAGATGATGGGTCGAATGTTTCCCTTCCCTTGGAACGCACCTGCCTGCCGGGGCGTCAATTCACGAGGGGGGAAGATATGTCCTATGCATGTGCACGCACCGGCAGGCAACCGGCCGAATACTACCGCCAACCCTTTCGCGCCCGCAGCGAATGTCGCTTTTGGCGCGCTAGGGACGAAAATCGGCCCAAACTAGCCGCAAGGGCCGCTCCATATTTCCTTGACGCGCTCGCCCTTCTCCGGATAAAGGCGGGTGGATTATTGCTAGCTGGCTCTTTCCCGAACAATTATTAACACCGCCGAGTGGTTATGTTATAATCGGTTTCCAGGAGGTGGCAAGCTTGGACATACCCGTTAACCAGGTATTACTGGGCGTATACTTCCTCTTCCTGATTCTTTTTTTGCGCTTTTTCTGGTGGAAGCGCTTTGCCGAACGACGCTACTGGCGGCACCGGCCTCGGCTCGACATCGGCACCGTCGAAAAGCTGGCACAAGACCAGGGAGGTGCGCTGCCTTTTCTTGCTTTGCTTATTCCGGCCCGTAACGAAGCGGACGTAATCGCGAATACACTTGAGCATCTGGCACGGGTTACCTACCCGCCGGACCGCTACGAAATCGTGGTCATCACCGACGGCAAGGAGGCCCGCGCCTACGAGCGGGGCGAGCACCCGGGTCCCACCACGCAGCAGATTGTCATGGCCAAGCAAAAGGAGTGGCGAGAAGACCCCACGAAACCCTATCTCAAGCACATTATTGTCCCGCCTGACTTCAACGGTGAGTATTGTGGCCGCTGCGTTGGCCATGACGTGCCCTCGACCAAGGCCCGGGCGCTGAATTACGCGCTAGGCCACCTGGATCCGCGTACAGTCATCGTCGGCTTCTACGACGCCGAAAGTCACCCGGAGCCCGGCGTACCTCTTTATGTTGCCTACCGGTGGCTGATCACGGGCGGCCGGGCGCGGCTCTGGCAGGGCCCGGTTTACCAGGTGCGCAACTTTTATTCCCTTGGCCCGATTACGAAGATCGCCGCCCTTTACCAGGCCCTGGCACACGAGTGGTATTATCCTGCTTTGATGCAACGGCTGCCCTTTATCGGCGGTACGAACTTCTACGCCACCCGCGAACTGCTGGAAAAGATCGGCGGCTTTGATGCCCAGGCCCTGACCGAAGACCTGGAAATAGGCGCCCGGGCTTACCTCGCTGCCGATGCCTGGCCGGAGTACATACCCTTCTACAGCACCGAGCAGACGCCGGCCACGTTGCGCGCCTTCTTCCGCCAGCGCCTACGCTGGGCGAGCGGCCACCTCCAGGTGGTGGAAAAGCTAAAGCGGACCACTGCCTATCCACCGCAAAAGAGGCGGCAACTCGTCTGCCGCCTCTTCGTCAAGGGCCAGCTCGAGTGGTCCCTTTATCAGGCCGCCTGTCTTCTCCCGGTGATCTTTCTCCCCTTAAGTCTTTCCGGGCAGATCGACATCGCCTACGGCCTCCCGGCCTGGGTCGGACCGTGGCTCCGCCTCAACGCTTTCCTCTACTACGGCTTCACCTTTCACCTCTACTGGCGTTATCGTCGCCTGATGGACAACAGCCTCGCGCCATACCCATATTTGAGTGTGGTTCTCGCGCCGCTGGAGCTCTTCCTCCTGCCGCTCGCGGGTTTTTTCTTCCCACTGCCGTACACCACAGCCATGCTCTTACGGCTGTGCGGCCGCCAGCCGCAAACCTGGGTAAAAACACCACGCACCCGGGAGGTGGCTCAGCCCGCGTCGGTGGCGGTCCGCGGCGCGGGACGACTGGCGATGGGAACGGGCGAGGCCACCCG
>JACIYD010000427.1 GCA_014360105.1 Clostridia bacterium | reverse complement strand
ACAGTTCGCCAGTATAATGGTGCAGGACAAGCACCAGCCCGAGGAGGTGCGATCCATCTTCGAGCTTTCTCTCCCCCTTAAGCTCCTGTCTGAGAAGAGCATCAATCTGGTGCGTTTTTACGTCTCCCGCGACCGCAAGAACGAGGCGGCGGCGTGGTGCCGCGAGCAGTTCTCGCAGATCCAGTCCAAGGTAAAGAAGATCGAGGAGGGATGGACGTAGTGGAGCTGCAGGCGCTAATAGCTTACTTGGCCAGCCGGGTTAAGATCAGAGGCAAGAAAGCCTTGCAAAAGCTGGTTTATTTCTGCCAGCAGGCAGGGGTTCCGCTCTACGCCACTTATCGTCTCCACATCTACGGGCCTTACAGTAACGAAGTGGCGGAAGAGTTGGGCGAGGCAGTGGCTAAGGAAATTCTCCGCCTGGACCTCGATGGTATAGGTTTCTTACCTGGGAGCTCCTGCGCTGAATATGTTGGTCAGCAATGGGAGATTATTGCTCCTCACCGGGCCGCCATTGAAAGGGTCCTGGAAAAGATAGGCGGACTTAGCCCGCTAGAATTGGAGCTGTATGCCACCGTGCACTTTGTGGCCTCGGCGATTAGCGAAGCCTATGGTGCGGCCGACGAAGAAAGGGTGGTAACCGAGGTTTATCGCGCCAAGGGCCTGAAGTTTGGCCGTTCGCAGATCCGGGCAGCCTATCGGAACCTGCTGGCTTGGGGTTGGCTCGGGCACATACCTCCCGCGCAGGCGGAGGCAACAGAGGGGAACGGCTAGCGCAAGGGCCCAGCGAGGCATAGCCTCTCCTGAGCGCATTCGCACCCCGCCGCGAGCCCTAGTTCTTCCCTTTGCACGCGGGGTTCCCTAGGGTAGGTGGGTTAGGGAGTCGTTTCTCGCCTGTGCGGCCCAGCAGGAGGCGGCCTACTTGGCAGGTGCGGGTCGGGGGGCCTGCACTGCGACCTGTGGCAGGGCGTGGATCCCGACGCTTACGTGCGGGAGGAACGGCGGTCTTGGGAAGGCTGGGACCCAACTATGAACAGGCCTGATTCGTCGGAGGTCGGTAGCAAGTGCAACCGGGACTGGTTGGTAAGCGAATCCTGGACGTGGTGGTATCGTCAATAGGCCTCACTATCTGCGCGCCCCTTTTTGCGGTGGCGGCCGCGGCGATTAAGCTCGATTCTCCCGGGCCGGTGTTCTTCCGGCAGGAGCGCATCGGCAAGGGAGGCCAGCCTTTCTACCCGTACAAGTTCCGCACCATGGTGGCAAACGCGGAGCGCATCGGCTTGGGGCTTAACGTGGCCCAGGACGACCCGCGCATCACCCGGGTGGGGCGGGTGCTGCGGCACTGGGGGATAGATGAGCTGCCGCAGTTGATAAACGTGCTCAAGGGCGAGATGAGCCTGGTGGGGCCCAGGCCCACCCTGCGCTACCAGGTGGAGCAGTACGACGCCTTCCAGCGGCGGCGGCTGGAGGTGAAGCCGGGCATCACCGGCTGGGCCCTGGTAAGCGGCAGAAACCGCCTCAGCTGGGAGGAGCGGATTAAGCTTGACGTGTGGTACGTGGACCATTGGTCTTTCTGGCTGGATCTGAAGATCCTGTTCAAGACCCTTTGGGTGGTGCTGGTCACTCACGAGGGCGTGTATGGCGAGGGCGGCATAAACGACGACTTCACCCGGTCCCGGGCCGAGCCCGGCGCGGGCAAGCGCCCGCTGGGTGCTTAGGGCAGCGGGGGAGGACGTGGCGCGGATTGAGGGACCTGGTCATAATCGGCGCCGGCGGCTTCGGCCGCGAGGTGGCCTGGCTGGTGGAGGAGATTAACCGGGCCGCTCCCACCTGGCGGCTTCTGGGCTTTATAGATGGGGACGAGAGGAAGTGGGGCCAGGTAGTCAACGACTACCCGGTGCTGGGCGATTTCTCCGCGGTCCAAAGCCTTGCGCCCGGGGTGGCCGCGGTTTGCGCCGTGGGCGACCCGGCCGCCATATG
>JACIYD010000426.1 GCA_014360105.1 Clostridia bacterium | reverse complement strand
CTCGACGGGCTGGGGGTAGAAGAATCAAAGCGCTTCATGCACCACTACAATATGCCCCCTTACAGTACGGGTGAGGCACGCCCCATCCGGGCGCCGAGCCGGCGGGAAATCGGGCATGGCGCCCTGGCGGAACGCGCGCTGGAACGGATGCTTCCCGCGGAAGAGGATTTCCCCTACACCATCCGCCTTGTCTCCGAGGTATTGTCCTCCAATGGGTCCACCTCGATGGCCAGCGTGTGCGGCAGCACTCTTGCCCTGATGGACGCGGGCGTACCCATTAGAGCGCCGGTGGCCGGGATCGCCATGGGGTTGATCAAAGACGATGAAACCTACGCCATCCTTTCCGACATCCAGGGCATCGAAGACGCCCTGGGCGACATGGACTTCAAGGTGGCCGGGACGGCACGCGGCATCTGCGCCTTGCAGATGGACATCAAGCTGGCAGGGTTGACGCAGGAAATCCTTGGCAAGGCACTGGAGCAGGCACGGCAGGGCCGCCTGCAGATCCTGGAGAAGATGCTCGCGGTGCTTGATAAGCCGCGGCCGGAGCTCTCGCCCCTGGCGCCGCGTATCTTACGTATCCGTGTCGATCCGGAAAAAATCCGCGACATTATCGGCCCGGGCGGCAAGATCATCAAGAAGATTATTGACGAGACCGGGGCCAAGATCGACATCGAGGACGACGGTACCGTTTTCATTGCCGCCGCCGACGGTGAAGCCGGCCGGCGGACGGTGGAAATCATCGAAGCGCTTACCCGGGAAGTGGAGATCGGCCAGATCTATACCGGCCGGGTAACGCGCACCACGGATTTCGGTGCTTTCGTCGAGGTAATCCCGGGGGTACTGGGCCTTCCCGGCAAGGAAGGCCTGGTGCACATCTCGCAATTGGCCGATGGCCGCGTGGGTAAGGTAGAAGACGTGGTAAAACAGGGAGAGGAAATCGTGGTCAAGGCCATCGGTTTCGACCCTCAGGGAAGACTTCGCCTCTCACGGCGTGAGGCGGTGAGGGCGGTGAGCCCGGAGAGACCGGGGCGGCAAAACCGCTACCGTTCCAAAAAGCGGTTTTCGCGCTAGACCAACTTAAAGGAAAGGGGGAAACCTGGTTAGTCGGCAAGCCCGCTAGGCCGGCCCGTAGAACCAGGGAAAAGGCATGGAGGTCCAGAAGGTACTCGTCGTAGGAGCCGGACAAATGGGAGCAGGCATTGCCCAGGTGGCGGCGCAGGCCGGGTTCGCGGTTGTGCTGAATGACATCGCCGACGAATTCATCCAGCGGGGACTGAAAAATATCGAACAGAATCTGGCGCGGAGCGTGGCCAAGGGAAAGCTCACTGCCGAGGAGAAGGAAGCGATCCTGGCACGCATCGAGCCGAGCGTGGAACTGGCGGCGGGAGCCGGCGCCGACCTGGCCATTGAGGCAGCCTCCGAGAAGCTCGAGATCAAGCGCGATATTTTTCAGCGCCTGGACGGCCTGCTGGGACCGGAAGCCATCCTGGCCAGCAACACTTCCTCGTTGCCCATCACCCTCCTCGGGAGTTTTACCAAGCGGCCGGAGCGGGTGATCGGGATGCATTTCATGAATCCCGTTCCCGTAATGCAATTGGTGGAAATCATCCGGGGTCTGGCGACCGACGCGGCGGTGACGGAAACGGTCATGGCGACCGCCCGCAAGCTCGGCAAGACGCCGGTTCTCATCAAGGATTCCCCCGGCTTTGCGGTAAACCGGCTGCTTATCCCCATGATTAACGAGGCGGCCTATGCCCTCTACGAAGGCCTGGGTACCCCGGAGGACATCGATACGGTGATGAAGTTGGGCGCGAACCACCCCATGGGGCCGCTCGCCCTGGGCGACCTTATCGGTCTGGACACGGTACTGGCCATCATGGAGGTGTTGCAGGAGAGTTTCGGTGACCCCAAGTATCGCCCCTGTCCTCTGTTGCGCCAGTACGTGCAGGCGGGCTGGCTGGGGCGCAAGACCGGCC
>JACIYD010000425.1 GCA_014360105.1 Clostridia bacterium | reverse complement strand
TATCGCCTGTTGCCATGAAACCACCTCATGATTTCGGGAAAAGCGCCCAACATGAACAAGGCTGACCTTTGCAGTATAATAGCTTATGTCTGGCAATTGTCCACCTAAACAGCAAAAATCGGGCAATACAACCACCCCCTTTCGCAGGAGTTCACCATGGCGAAAAAACTTGTGGACCACCTCCGTCAAGCCCTGCGGCTCAAACATTACTCCTACCGTACTGAAGAAGCCTACGTAGACTGGGCGCGTCGCTTCATCCTCTTCCATGGCAAGCGCCACCCTGCCGAAATGGGCGCTCCCGAAATCCAGGCCTTTCTGGCCTACCTCGCCCAAGAGAGAAACGTCTCCGCATCCACTCAGAACCAGGCCCTCAGCGCCATCCTCTTCCTCTACCGCGAGGTCCTCCACAAGGAGATTGACCCCGTCGTCCTTCCCTCCGCCAAACGACCCGAACGCCTCCCCACCGTCCTCACCCGCGACGAAGTCCTGCGCCTCATCAACCACCTCGATGGCACCCATAAGCTCGCGGCCCAACTCCTCTACGGCTCCGGTCTGCGCCTGATGGAGTGTGTCCGCTTGCGCGTCAAGGACATTGACTTTGCCTACAAAACCATCACCGTGCGCGACGGTAAGGGCGAAAAAGACCGCGTCGTTCCCCTTCCCGATACCATCGTCCCCGACCTGCGCCGCCAGATCGAACGCGTGCGCCTCCTGCACGAAGAAGACCTGGCTGCCGGTTACGGAGACGTCTACCTCCCTTACGCCCTCGAACAGAAATACCCCAATGCTGCCCGTGAACTGATCTGGCAATACCTCTTCCCCGCCTACAAACGTTCACGCGATCCGCGCAGCGGCAAGGAGCGCCGCCATCACCTCGACCCCTCCGGCCTCCAGCGCGCTGTCAAACGGGCCGCACAAGAGGCCGGCATCCAGAAGCGCGCCACCTGCCACACCCTCCGTCACTCCTTCGCCACCCACCTCCTCCAGGCCGGTTACGACATCCGCACCGTCCAGGAACTCCTGGGGCACAAGGACGTGCGCACGACGATGATCTACACCCACGTCCTCCAGCGTGGCGGCCTGGCCGTCCGCAGCCCGCTGGACATGTAGAGGAGGAGCGGGAACCGCAACCATGTCTTTGCTAAAGGGCAGAGGCCTTGCCGGCAGGTAGGAATGCTATAACAGAAAAAGCCCGCCACACCGTGCCTGGACGGTTGGCGGGCCTTGCAACGGGGACCTTCGGCTAAGCGGCCCACCTTACCGATTTGGCTTCCATGCGGGCCACAAAGAGCTTATCTATTAGTACAATTATAGTCTATAAAGCATCATTTGTCAAGATATCAAGTAGCTGGGGATATCTTGGGGTTATCTCGCCGGTGGTCCTAGGGCCAAGCCAAAGGCGAAAGTTCAACAGGTGGCGGCGGTAGGTTTTGATAGTGCCGTGGGCCAAGTTGCGCACTTGCAATCGGTCAAGAAGGCCTGGATGTCCAGGTCAAGCGCCGAAAGTAGGCGGGTTCCCTGCTCTAGTTTGGAGAAAGGCACAACAAAACCCCCTTTTACCCTTACTTTGGCATAGGGGGTTTTGCTATGATTTACGTTCTTGTGGCGACGACTAGATTTGAACTAGTGACCAAGGGCTTATGAGTCCCCTGCTCTACCGCTGAGCTACGTCGCCGATACAGTAGCGGGGCCAGGATTCGAACCTGGGACCTTTGGGTTATGAGCCCAACGAGCTGCCACTGCTCCACCCCGCATCGCTAGCGCCCTATATTATAGTACGGCTCTCCCTCATCGTCAAATCCAAAAAGGAGCTCCATCCAGGCTTTCCAATGCGGCCCGCCAAACACCTCTCTGAAAAACGTCGCCAAGCGGTTCCCCAGAGCAGGCGCCCCCTCAACCGCCTGGCTCGTTGGAAGTGGCGCCGGTGTGTTCGAGCAATTGGTGAACCTTGGTGAGCACCGAAGTTTTGCCGATCTTGCGCCCCCCGA
>JACIYD010000424.1 GCA_014360105.1 Clostridia bacterium | reverse complement strand
CGGCGCCCACGGGCAAAATGAGGACGATCAACAGGGCTATCAGTAGCCATACGCTCCTTGCGGCCACAATACCTGTCACCCCCCCCAGGTTAGCGCCGCCACAGGCGCCGGAAGAAATCGCCCAGGCGGGCCCAGAAGCTTTTCTCCTCCAACCGGGGCTCCTCCGGGCCGGCCAGCCGCTCCCCGGCCCGAGACGACCCGGATTCGGCGGGCTCGACCGGGGACGACTGCTCTACCAGCGACCGGCGGCTCCGGTAGAAGGCGTCGTAGGCGGCGGCGTAGTCCTCGCGACTCCAGCGGCGGCCGTTAATCCCCACGTTGAAGCCCCGGTAGAGGCCGGTGACGCGGTCGCCCTCCACCACCGCCACGTAGTTGAGATCCCGAGCCGGCCGGTAGCCCTGCTCTGCCTCGCCGCACAGAAGAAGAAATACTTGCGTCCCCGGTGCGGGAAAGTCGAAGCCCGCCCACCCGCAGACCGGATTTTTCTGCCTGGCGAGACTGAGTTCGTCGGCCCGGAAGTCCCCTTTTAGAACCTCATCCACCTCAACGGTTACCCGGCGCTCGGCTTCACCGTACTCCCTGGCCATCACGGTGCCGGTGATAATGAGGTCCGCCGACTGCAGAGTTTCCTCCGGAGAGGACACCAGCAGGCGCGCGCCGGCCACGGTCGGCAGTAACAGCAGGAGCACACCGCTCAGAAGAAAACTGCACCACCAGCGTTTGCGCCGCACCATTTTGAACCTCCTGGCTAAGGTCGGTATCTAGCTGACGGGAATCTTCATGGCGGTACGTTCCAGTTCGTAACCGTCCGGCGTCACCACCCGGAAGAGTTGGAGTTGGGGCGCCGTTTCTTCTCCTGCTCCAGGTGTCGTCCGGGGCGACAACCGTAAAGGGCACCCTCCGGCCTACCCTGCCCCGGAACCTCGTACCGGCCCTTTTGTGGTCACGAAAGCGGGTTCGCTTTACACGGGCCGCCGGGAGGTCCGGCGCACGTCCCGCCACAGCCGTACGCCGGCCCAGCCGAGAAGCAGCCCAAGAACCAGTAGAAACAGGTGGGCCGTAGGCTCCGCTTCGATCATTCGCAACACATACCACCCGCTCCTCCCCCATAGCAAACCGGAAACCTGGGGCAGCGCCCACAGCACCGCCAGCGCCGCACCCGCCCAGGCCGTCACCGCCAGCAGGCGCCCGAAAAAGACCGGTACGGAACCCGGCGCACGGCTGAGCAACCCCCCACCGGCCGCCAGGGCAATCAACGCGGGCACGAACCACCACAGCACCATAAGAACTCCCGGCCCGAATTGGCCTCCGTTACCGGTCCGGATCATTTGTCCGTAGAATCAGGGTGATCCTGCGCCCGTCCCGAAGGGTCAGGCTTACCCGGGGCAGGAACCAGAGACCGGGCAGTTTCTCTCCTAGTTCCTCGGCGAGAGTAGATTCTGGCCCCAGGTTAGCCAGGGCCTGCCGTTAAAGCTCCAGCAGGTGCTTAATCTTCTCTCGGTCCCCCTCCAGGTCGGGGAAGAGCGGCCGGAAGTCGGCGTCGGAACGGGCGAAATCCACCCTTTTGAGGTCACTCACCGCAGGCGGCGCCCAAGGATCGGCCGCCCGGGCCGCGGCGGCCGGCAGGAGAAGAATGACCACCGCGGTCATTAATTGCCTTGTCAAACGCCGCCAGTCCCTGAGCACAGCGAGCGAAACAATCGGCTGTCCACCGTATCTCATACTGCTCGGACGATTAATGAAGATGGTTGAGGCACAACGGTCCGGCCTACCCTCAGCCGCGGTATGGACGCCACCACAGGTATAGGGCGGCGGCAGAGGCCGCAGCCACAACAATGTGGGGCAACGACCACGCCCAGTGGCCCACCGGTCCCACTGGTTCGTCGCTGATTACCTGCCCATGGAAGAGAAACCAGAGCCCCTCTCCTTCTATGCCGGCGGGCCGCGCCGATTGGTTTCCCTTTTTAATCTAGACGCCCGGCAACGGGCTTG
>JACIYD010000423.1 GCA_014360105.1 Clostridia bacterium | reverse complement strand
CCCCGCCCGCCATGTACTCCCCGAGGAAAGAGCCGGTGTTGCCGCCGATGACAATGATCGGTACCTGATCCTCGTAAGCCTTCATGTGGATGCCCACGCGGTAGCCGGCGTCGCCCCCGATGAAGATCCTGCCGCCGCGCATGGCATAACCGGCGATATCGCCCGCCCGGCCGCGGATGATCACTTTGCCCGCGCCCATGGTATTGCCGGCACCGTCCTGCGCGTTTCCGCGCACTTCAACCACCACCCCCGGCCCCATGAAGCAGGCCAGGTCGTTGCCCGCGACGCCGTGCAGCGCAAGCCGCACGCCGTCACCCCGGAAGCCGGCCGCCAGATAACGCTGGCCGTTGACGCCCTCCACCTCGACTTCCCTGGCGCCGGCGGCCAGAAGCGCCCGCAGGCGCGCGTTGAGCTCCCGGTAATGCATGCCGTGCGCTTCAAGCCGCATCCCGCCCACCTCCCGAAGGATAGAGCCCCTGCCGCGCCTGGGCAAGAAGGCTTTCCCGGTAGGCGGCGGGCAGGTCGAGAAGGCCGAAGTCCCGCCGCAGGAGCTCTTGTATGCGGCCGGGCAGGGGGAGGCCGGAGCGAATGAGACCGGTCAAGATTCCCGCCCGGGCCACCTCGCCTACCAGGAGGGCGCCGACAAGCCTATCCTCCCGGAAGACCAGCTTGCGGTAAAAGAACTCGCCGGGGCGCCTCTCTTTCAGCACCGTGAAACCGTCCTCTTCCGCCCCCAGGCTCAGGCCCACCGTCACCAAGGGCAGGCCGGCAACGGTGGTGGCATTCATCGCTATCCCCGGGAGGCAGCGCCGCCGGCCGCCGGCCATGTTGAGGCCGGCCGTATACCCCTGGCGGGCGGCAATGGGCCAGAGGGCGAGCACCCGCTTCTGTCCGCTGAGGGCTTCGTCGCCTTGGGCCGCGTCGCCCGCGGCATAGATATCGGCATGGCTGGTTTGCATATACGCGTCAACCACGATTCCGCTTTGCACGTTCAGCCCCGCCTCCCCGGCCAGGGCAACGAGCGGCACCATACCGGCGGCCGTAATCACCAGGTCGGCGGGCAGGACGGTGCCGTCGTCCAGGGCCACGCCGCATACTCTCTCCGCGCCCTTGATGGCGGTCACCCGCCGCCCGAAGAAGAACTTCCAGCCCTTTTCGGCCAGGGCCGCGGCAAGCACCTCTCCCCCCTCCTGGTCCAGCACCGCCGGCAGCAGGTGGTCCTGCAGTTCTACCAGGCCAACACCTATGCCCAGAGCGGCGAGCCCTTCGGCCGCCTTCAGGCCGACAAGGCCCCCGCCGATGACGACGGCCCGCTTCACCGGGCAGCGTGCCAGGTAACGCTTGATGGCCCGCACGTCTTCCCAGGTGGCAAAAAGAAAGACTCCGGGCAAATCCCGGCCGGGAACGGGCAGGTCGGCGGGCCGGCTCCCGGTGGCGAGCAGGAGCTTGCCGTAGCGTACCTCCTCGCCTCCGTCCAGCAAGACCGTCCCGGCATGCGCGTCGAGGCGCACGGCGCGCCTTCCGGCGAGCAGCTCCACCGCGTTCTCCGCGCAAAAGCTTTCGCCGCGCCACAACATTGCCTCCGCCCTGACCTTGTTCGCCAAAAGGTAAGAGATGAGCGGGCGAAAGTACGGCGGGTCGCTTTCCGCCGTGACCAAGACCAGCCGGCCGCCCGGGTCCTGTGCCCGTATGCCCTCGACGGCCCGCGCCGCCGCTATGCCGCCGCCCACGATCAGGTAATCCGCCTGCATTCCTTCTCCCCCCTGCCGCAAGCTGCTTTTTATGGATTTGGTCCGGAGGCTTCGCCCCCGCCGGCCAGCACCAGGGCCCGGTTGGGGCAATTGGCCACGCACCAAGGCCCCTCGCTTCCCGCACAGAGGTCGCACTTCAAGGCAAACCCGTACCCATCTCCGCCCGGCAGGACCGCGCCGAAGGGGCAGACCATGACGCAGGACCAGCAGCCCACGCAGCGCTCCTCGCGGCAGATCACCGTGCCTT
>JACIYD010000422.1 GCA_014360105.1 Clostridia bacterium | reverse complement strand
CCAGGATCCACGAGCTCCTCATAAAGGAGTACACAGACAAGATAAATGAGTTGCGCCGAAGGGCCGAATTGCTCAAGCAGTACATGGAATATTGGTATCAGCAGTGTCAGATCCTGCCACAAGATTCCTATGAAACCGCCCGGCAGAAATACTTGACTTATCTCGAGGCTTACAACTCAGCCCAGAAAGAGCTGGAAAGAATCCTACAGGAGTATCAGGAGTTGCAGTTGGCCTACCGGCAGGCGGAATACCGGCTTATGCGGCAAGGCTATGTACCGTATGTCCTCGAAGAAGCAAATTACACACTGGCGGAAAGTCTGGCCTTAAAACTGGCAGAAAAAGCTTCTGCCGGGTCTCGGGCCAGGATAGAGCTTGCGGCCGCTTTTGTGCAGGGAGCCATCCCCTATGTGGAAGAGCCGGGGGAATATCCTAAGTACCCTGTAGAAACCCTGGTAGAAGGTGGAGACTGCGAGGATAAAGCTATACTGCTGGCGGCCATTCTCAAAGCTCTGGGCTACCGGACAGCCCTGCTTGTTTTCCCGGGCAATCCGGGACACATGGCCCTGGGGGTGGAATGCCCGGAAGGACGGGGCAGCTATTATCTCAAGGATGGCGTAAAATACTACTACCTCGAAACCACCTCTCCCGGCTGGAGGCTGGGAGAGGTGCTGCCAGAATACTACGGCAAAAGGGCCCTGGTGTATGTAGTTCCGTAGGCCGAGCTAGGTGTCTTACAACCCGTCCGTGTCCTGCCGGAACCTTGTCGCCGCTTGGCCCCCCGTGCACGCCCCACTCGCCCGCGGCCACCATGTACATCACCTGGGCGATAACATTAGCAAAGAACGCGGGCCGCCTTTACCTTGAGCGGCCGGTACGCTTAACAGCCGCATCAACCGGCCGGTACCTGCCTCAGGCCACTTGCTTGATAGTGGCCAGCACTGCTGCGGCCTTGCTTTCTTCCAGGCTGACTTTGCTTACGTGATGAGTGTCTGGATTTTGGCCAGCACCTCTTGAACCACGTTGGCGGGGCCTTAGCGGCGAACTCGGCTCTCCGTGCCTGCCAGTCGAGGCTCTTAATCTGATCTGCCAGCACCACCCCGGAGACCCCGAGAGCCGAAGGCAGTGAAACCTCAAAGGGGTAACCCTTCTTCCTAGATGTGACCGGACATATCAGGGCGAGTCCCACTTTGCCGTTGTATGATTTTGGGGAGATCACCAGGGCCGGCCGTCTCCCGGCCTGCTCATGTCCGGCCTGGGGATTGAACTCGAGCCAGACGATATCACCCCGGTCAGGCACGTAACCTTTGGGCCTCACCATTCTTCACCTCCCACAGGCAAGCCGGTATCCGTCTCACCGTGCAGGTTTTCGGGTGTGACCCTTGACAGGAGTTCCTCCAGGCTATACTGCTTGCGGCATATGACGATTCGGTCATTATCCACCTCTAGTTCAACCGGCGTTCCCTCCGTAAGCCCCAGCTTCCGAGCCAGCGACCTTGGGATGCGTATCCCGAGACTGTTCCCCCATCTCTGCACGCGTGGCCCCACGTCCATCACCTCTTTCGTTTATACAAAAGTTTATACCCTGCCAGAGAGAATATCAAGCATTAGGTGCTCCGTTCCCAGCACAGGAAGAGCTCAAGGTGGAAAACCCTGGAGGAGTTTGCCCGGTTGCCGGAGAATGGGACTTGACCCGCATAGGGCTTACTTATTGAAACACGTCAAGGTCTCTACGCAGGGCAAGGATCATGTAAAAAGCCCCTGGTTCTTCGCCAGGGGCGAAAAATTATAAACTATCCTGCTTTACCAAAACGGGCTTATTTGCCTCAGCCACCGGTATTTTTTTCATCAAGGGAATAGGCGGCTTCTTCCATTGTCTTGTTAACGTTCTTTGTTATCACCTATAACAATGCCCTTAATTTTAACCTTTCCCTGTTGGGCTAAACGACTGATAAAGAAAATTACGCTTCCCTCAGTGATTTTTAACTTCGCAGCAATATCCTTGGGCTGAA
>JACIYD010000421.1 GCA_014360105.1 Clostridia bacterium | reverse complement strand
CAAGGGCGGCAACCCGAACATGAAGGTATTCTTCCGGGCCGCTGAGTTCCGGTTGGCGGTGACCATCTCCCACCTTTCGGAAAAGGCGGGCGAAGATAAGCTCAACCGTCCGAAGATGGGCCGCGCCCCGAGGGTGGAGGGCCGGTTGTGGCTGCCGGAAAAGTACAGGGATCTGGTGCGGATATGGCTGGCCATGAAGCTGCCCTACACGGTGGAGCTGGTCCGCACCCTGGAGGGTCGCTACACAGTGCACCTGACCTTCGACCTTGGCGGGATGCGGGAGCCCGACTTTGCCAACGGCTGCCTCGCACTAGACACGAACCCTGACGGAGCGGCCTTATGCAACGTAAACGCTTCGGGCCAGCCGGAGCCGTGGCCGGAAGCCTTCAGCGTCCCGTACCCCGGCAACCTGGGCAAGTACCAGGGGGAGTTTCAGATCATCACTTACCCGAACGGTTTTCTGTACATCAGGGTACCCGAGTTGAGCTACGCTTCCGGTTTCCGGCGGGACTACCTGATAGGTGTCTTGGCCAGGGTGGTGGTAGACATAGCCTTCTTTTTGGGCTTATCTGTCTGAAATACGGGGTGGCCTCCCTTGAACATCTCGACGCCCGGATCAACGCCGGCGAGCTTGACGAAACCGATACCTTCGAAGACTTCACCAGGCTGGATTACCTGGAAAACAAGGCCGAGAAAATCAGAGGCCTCATCGAGAAGCTCTCATGAACGATTACGAACACCTGCGGCGGGCCCGGGCCGTAGCCCCGCCAGGGTCAGTATTCACCGCCCGACGTCCTTCCCTCGGCCCGGCGCCGCTACCCGCCCAGCAGCCGAGCGATGGCTTCCCCAAAGTCTTTGGCGCTTTCCGGCCCGCTGGCGCTGACGATCCGGCCGTCAATTTCTACGCCGCTGCCGGTGTACTTCGCGCCGGCTGCCTTGAGCCGCGCCGCCTCGTCAGGCCAGACCGTGGCTTTCCTGCCCGCGAGCACCCCGGCGTTCGCCAGGGTAACGGGGGCAAGGCATATCGCGCCGAGCACCTTGCCCTGCTCCAGGGCTTCCCGCGCGATCCTGTGCGCCTGCAGGTCGTCCCAGTATTCCCTGGCGCCCTCGCCGCCGACGAAAAGGAAGCGCCGGGAAATGATCAAGCAACTGTTCCGAGAAAAGAACTTCGCCGCCCCAAGCGGAAATCCCTTTCGCCGCCTCAAGGAAACCGGTCTGCCCCGCCGGTTTGCAAGGTCGTCCGCCACGCAATTCGCTGCGCGCCGGGCGTGAGGACGCGGGCAAAACCGGCTGCCCCGCGCCGAAGGCCGGCTTGCCCCGGGACCGACCAGGCGGGCACCATGGCGCAGACGCCAGCGCCTAAAGGAGGGACGGTTGTTAACGACGCGGGTGACCTTGGAAACGCCCATAGAAGCCCTCACCCGGGAGCAAAAACCCGGTAGGTGCCCAGGGCCATTTGAGGCGGACGTGCTCTGCGAGGGCCACTTCGGGGTGTTCCGGCCAAGAGAGAAGGTGCGGCAGTACATAGAAAGGCGCCTCGAGGCGAACGGGAAATAGCGGGCGGTCAGCTCCGACAGTCGCTGCCGCCCGACGCCCGTCAATATAGGACCACCTTAAGACGCCGCCGAGAAAGGAGGCATCCCCGCCCATTCCGGCTCAAGGTCGTAGCGTTCTCCTGGCGTACGGTGCTATAATGGAACCAGACCTGATGCGGGGGTGATGCGCATGTCCAGAGAACCCTCCAAGGAAGTGCTTGAGCGGATTCACTCCCTCCAGAAAGAGCAGGGAAAAATGGCTGCCATTGATCCTGATACCGGTGAATGGTTTCTGGGAGATACCCTTCTAGAAGCCGTCGCCAAAGCCAGGCAAAAGTACCCGGACAAAGTGTTCCACATCGTTCGCGTGGGATCCCCGGTAGCATACCAGATGAAAGGGTCGAGGCAGCCGCGATGGAAATTCTGATCGAGGGAAACATCGCCGGACGCACACCTTACCTCTACGCGCGTCTGGA
>JACIYD010000420.1 GCA_014360105.1 Clostridia bacterium | reverse complement strand
AAGCTTCCGGCCGTTCGGAGGACGCCTTTGCCCTTCGTCCGGGGGCGCCTTTGCCCCCTATGAACTTCTTATGCGTTTACTTGTTCCTTAGCTCATGGGCCAGGATGATGGCGTCGGCAATTGCCCGCATGGACGTGCACCTGTCCATGCTTTCCTTCTGGATGCGGCGGTAAGCTTCTTGTTCCGTCAGGCCCAGGGTCTGCATGAGGATCCCCTTGGCCTTTTCTACCACCTTGCGGGTTTCGAGCCGCTCCTTAAGACGGCCGACTTCTTCCTCCAGGGCTGTCACCCTGCGGTAGGCCGCAAGGCAGGTTTCCAGGGCCGGCAGAAGGGTGGCGCTGCGCACCGGCTTCAAGGCAAAGCCGACGAGGCCGCTGCCGGCGAGCCGCGCCCCCAGGTCGCGCTGCCAGACGGAGGTCAAGAGCACCACCGCGCCAAGGCGGTCGTCCGTAACCACCCTCAGGACTTCCAGGCCGCCCGGCAGCTCATCGTCGAGGACGACGAGCTCCGGAGGAACGGCCCTGATCCTCCGAAGCGCCTCTGCCCCGCTGTCCGCTTCACCTACGACCTGATACCCCTCCTTGGGTAATAAAGCCCGCAAGCGCCGCCTCAACTCCACGTCGGTGCTTGCCAGGAAAACTCTTGCCCGGTACATAGACGCCCCCTTGTGCAGAAGAGAAGGCCTTCGGCCGCTAAGAGGACGCCGTTGCCCACCTCCCGCCGGTGCAAACACCAGCAAAAAAGCTGCCTTGCGGCAGCTTTACTTGGCCTGCCTTGTGAGGACCTCTTTGCCCTCGCAAGCGCTATCCCGTTTTCCTGTGGCATCAATTTTAACCCCACGCTCGCGAGATGTAAAGTGGGTAACGGCAAGTATACAGTATTACGGCCGCCCGCCGCGATGGTAAAAGGTCTTGCGCCGGGAGCCAAAGACCGCCCGACAAGAACGAGGGTATGCAAGCCGTACGACCCGTTGGTAAACCGCCCCTTACAGGTCGAAGTAAAGGCAGAACTCGAACGGGTGCGGCCGCAAAGAGATGGGCTCGATCTCCTTTTCCCGCTTGTAGCGCACCCACACCTCCAGGACGTCCCGGGTAAACACGTTGCCTTTCAGGAGAAACTCGTGGTCCTCTTCCAGGGCCCTTAGCGCCTCCTCCAGCGAGCCGGGCACGGTGCGCAGGCTGCGGGCCTCCTCCGGAGAGAGCTCGTAGGTATTCTTGTCCAGCGGCCCGCCGGGGTCTAGCCGCTTCTCGATCCCGTCCAGGCCGGCCATGAGCATGGCCGCCAGGGCCAGGTAGGGGTTGCAGGAGCAGTCCGGGGGCCGGAACTCCACCCGCTTGCTCTGGGGATTGTCGCTGTAAACCGGGATACGGACGGCGGCGCTGCGGTTGCGCATGGAGTAAACGAGGTTGACCGGCGCCTCATAACCCGGCACCAGCCGCTTATAGGAGTTGGTTGTGGGGGCGCAAAAAGCCATCAGGGCCGGCCCGTGGGCCAAAAGCCCCCCAATGTAGTATTTCGCCGTTTCGCTCAACGAAGCGTAGCCCTTGGCGTCGTAGAAGAGGTTGACTCCGTTCTTCCACAGCGACTGGTGGGTGTGCATCCCCGAGCCGTTGTCCCGAAAGAGGGGCTTGGGCATAAAGGTTGCCACCTTGCCGTGCCGCCGCGCCACGTTCTTCACGATGTACTTGTACATCATGCACTTGTCGCCCATACAGGTGAGGGTGTCGTATTTCATGTCGATCTCGGCCTGCCCGCCGGTCGCCACCTCGTGGTGGTGCACTTCCACCGGAATCCCTGTCCGCATCATGGTGAGCGCCATTTCGCTCCGCAGGTCCTGGTAGCAATCGTGCGGCGGCACGGGGAAGTAACCTTCCTTGAAGCGCAGCTTGTACCCGAGGTTTGGTTTTTCCTCGCGGCCGGTGTTCCACTCTCCCTCGATGGAGTCTACCGCGTAGTAGGCGAAGTTAACGTCCTGGGCAAAGCGCACGTCGTCGAAGATGAAAAACTCCATTTCCGGAC
>JACIYD010000042.1 GCA_014360105.1 Clostridia bacterium | reverse complement strand
TAGGCGTTTGTTCGCTAAAGGTAGTGATGTTTACGTAACCGAACTCCGGATGGCCGGGCAAACGCCGGCCTTCCACCGAAGGAATAACGATTTCTTCTCTGGTAATACGGTACTCTCTGATCCCATTACCGGGACGCTGAACCGCCAGGACGACAGCCGTCCCCGGCTTGCCCTGGAGAAGCGCAGCCGCTTCCTCCAAGCCCAGAGAACGGGTGTCGCGTCCCTCAATGCGAATGATCAGGTCCCCGCTCTGGATACCGGCGCGGTGGGCCGGCGCGCCCTTAAAGGGGGTGATCACCTTAAGGCGCCCCTCTTCGTCCAGCCCGATCACGAGACCCACCCCGCCGTAGCTACCGCTGATCTGCTGTGCCAGGTGACGGTATTGCTGGGGATCAAGATAACTCGAGTAGGGGTCTTCCAGCGCCCCCACGACCCCCCGGGCCGCCCCCTCAAGCATTGCCTTGGTGCTGGCCGGTTCCAGGGCCTCATTGCGGATCAAGAAAACCACGCGTAATAACTGGCTTACTTCTGCGGAGTGGCTCAAGCCAAAGGAAAGGACGGCCACGGTCACCAGAAGAGAGAAGACCGTTACGGCCAGCCATACCACCTTACCCGCACGCCGCCACTCGCGCAAGAGAGCAATCACCGCCTCAACCTGTCAACCGCTTCCCTAACTGGGTTATCCCCCGTTTACCTCTTGCGGTTTTTGGCTCCCTCGTTGGCGCACGCCTCGCGGGCCGAATTAAGGGTGCGCAAGCCCCACTCGCTGCGATACCGAAAGTGTTGTGCCCTGAGCCAAAGACCGCCCGGCAAAAAATACTGCCGCATGCTCCGTAATTAGTATGCCGGTCCCGGGCAGGTTATGAGAGCGAAAGACCCGCCAGCCGGCCGTCCTACACCTGAAGGAAACGCCGCACCGAGATGAGACTACCAAGGGAGCCAAGGGCAATCCCGCCGACCACCAGCCCGCCGACCAGTTGCCAGACTTCTTGCGAACCACTTAACAGGGGGAGAAAGGCCAGGCTTAACCTCAGCCGCGCCATGAGCATCGCGTAGGACAGATAAAGGCAAAACCCGGCTACGGCGGCACCGATCAGGCCCAGAAGCATGCCTTCCAGAAAAAAGGGCCAACGGATAAACCAGTCCGTGGCACCCACATACTTCATGATACCGATTTCGCGCCGCCGGGCAAAAACCGTCATCCTGATGGCGATGGCCACCAGAACTACCGCGGCCATGGCCAAAAGGACAATGATTGCGGTGCCCAGGACTCGCAGCCAGCGCGTCACCTGAAGGAGGCGCTCTACCAGACCCTGGCCGTATTTTACCTCTTCCACGTAACGAAGCTTTGCCGCCGCCTGCGCCACCAGCGGCACGTCGGCGGGCCGCGCCGTACGCACCCGAAAACAATCGGGCAGAGGATTCTTGCCGCCCAGCGCGCGCAACAGATCGTGCTGCGGACCGAAATGTTCGCTTAACTGGCGCAAGCCCTCTTCTTTGGTTACCAACCTTACCTCTGCTACGCCTGGCAGGCGGCGCAGCGCTTCTTCCAGTTGGCCCAGTGTCTCCCGCGGCGTTTCGGTTTCCAAAAAAACGACGGCCTCGACCTCGGATTCGACCGCCCGGGCGATCAGGTTCACGTTGAGGATGATCAGGATGAAAAGGCCGAGGAGGAAAAGAGAGATGCTCACCGTGGCCACGGCGGCGACCGTAAGCCAGCCACTGCGGCGCAAACCCAGCAAGGCCTGCCGAAAATAGTAGCCAAGCGTCCTAAGCTTCAAGACGCACGGCCTCCTTTGCGCCGTCATAGACCACCCGGCCGCGTTCCAGGGCAATGACCCGCCGCTGCATCGCCCGGACGATTTCCTGGTTATGGCTGGCGATCACTACCGTGGCGCCTCTCTTGTGCAGCTTGTCCAGCAGCGTAATCACTTCCCAGGCGGTGGCGGCATCGAGGTTTCCCGTGGGTTCGTCTGCCAGGATCAACGGCGGATTATTGGCAATCGCCCGCGCGATGGCCACTCGCTGCTGCTCGCCACCCGAAAGTTGGGCGGGGAAGGCGCGCGCCCGCTCGGCCAGCCCAACCATTTCCAACAATGCCGGTACACGCCGGCGGATCTCTTCTCGCGAGTATTCCAGCACCTCCAGGGCGAAGGCCACGTTCTCGTACACCGTCCGATCCTCCAGCAGGCGGAAGTCCTGGAAGACCATCCCGATGCTCCGCCTTAAAGCGGGAATTTCGCGCGGTTTGAGGCGAGTAACGCTCCGGCCGGCGACAAGAATCTGCCCCCGGGTGGGCAATTCGTCCCGCAGCAAGAGGCGCAAAAGAGTCGACTTGCCGGCGCCACTGGGACCCACCAGGAAAACAAATTCACCCTTGCTGATATGGAGCGTGACGTCGAGCAACGCCAGGATGCCGCCGGCGTAAGCTTTGGTAACGTTGTAGAGCCGGATCAATACCCCTCACCCCGTGGCTTTTTGTCCCGCCTTGATTAGCGTCTTGCCCTGCCGTTCTCCTCCTTCTTTTCGACACCTACCCCGAGAATCCTTTCACTTTTCGGCGGTGGTTGCTCCTAGAAGCCGTCCTTGAGAAGTGCGGCCGGCGCGCAAGGGCGGGAGAAACCGGGGAACGCAGGGACGTCCCAAGAAAACGGGAAGGTGTCACCGTAGTTGGAGAAACTGGTGGGTATCCGAACAGCGGGTAAATCCCTTAAGACAAGTTTTCAGGCGTGCCGCTTGCGGGCCAAGACTTGATGCACCGCCTTAACGAGGTGGGATGCGGTAAGACCGTACTTCGCCAGAAGTTCCTCCGGCCGCCCTGATTCGCCGAAAACGTCCGGGAGGCCCACGCGCAAGAGCGGTACCGGGTACTCCTCGCCCAGCACCTCCGCCACCGCGCTGCCGAGACCGCCGATGATACTGTGCTCCTCCGCCGTGACTACCGCGCCGGTACGCCGGGCCGCGGCCAGCAAGGTGACAGTGTCGAGGGGCTTGATCATGGCCATATTCACGACCGTTACTTCGATGCCTTCCTGGGCCAGGATGGCCGCCGCTTCCAGGGCTTGCGCGACCATGATCCCGCAGGCGACGATGCTCGCGTCGCGGCCCTCCCGCAGAACGTCTGCCCGGCCCCAGACAAAGCGGTAATCTTCGTCGTAAACGGGCGCAACCGCCGGCCGGCCTAAACGGAGGTAAACCGGGCCGACATAGGCGGCAGCCGCGCGAACCGCCTGTGCGGTCTGCACCGCGTCTGCCGGGACGATAACCGTCATCTGGGGCAACGCGCGCATCAAGGCGAGGTCCTCCACGGCCTGGTGGGAGGCCCCGTCTTCCCCCACCGTGATGCCCGCATGGCTCGCCACGATCTTAACGTTTAAGCGGGCGTGGCAGATGGAATTGCGTACCTGCTCAAAGGCGCGACCCGTGGCAAAAACCGCAAAAGAGCTGGCAAAGGGAATCTTGCCCGCCAGGGCCAAACCGGCAGCAGTTCCCATCAGGTTCTGCTCCGCGATGCCCACATTAAAAAAGCGCTCGGGAAAGCGCGCGGCAAAAAGGTCGGTACGTGTCGACTTGGAGAGATCGGCATCCAGGACGACAATGGCGGGATTCTCCGCTCCCAACGCCGCAAGGGTCTGACCGTAGGCCTCGCGCGTGGTCATCTTCCGGCTCACTCGTAGAGCCACTCCTCGCCGGCACGCCGGTAGCTTACCAACTCCTCCGGCCGAAAGTAGAGCGCGATCTCGCGGCGGGCGCTGGCCGGGGAGTCGGCACCGTGGACTACGTTACGGCCCATTTCCACCGCCAGGTCGGCCCTGATCGTCCCGGCCGCCGCCTGGGCCGGGTCCGTTGCTCCCATCAACTGCCGTACGCCGGCGATTACCCCCTTGCCCTCCCAGACCATGGCTACCACCGGCCCGGCACAAATGAAATCCACCAGACCATTATAGAACGACTTCCCCCGGTGCTCGGCGTAATGTGCCTCGGCCATTTCCCGCGTTAGCTGCAGCATCTTGATCCCGACCAGGCGGTAACCCCGCTTCTCCAGCCGGGATACCACCTCGCCCACCAGGCCGCGCTGCACACCGTCGGGCTTCACCATGACGAAAGTCTGTTCCACCAGGATCCCTCCACCTTTGTTAGACGCAATCCAGGCCAGGGGCGTAGCTGAATTTGAGCTTTAACAGTCTCCTTTCCTCCCAGGCGACGGGCTGGGGCGGCAGGGGAAGCGGCTCTTTGGCTACCACTTTTCCCCTTGCCGGCTTTTCCGGCAGGGCATTACGTTCGATTAAGGCCTCAAACTCCTCGGCTTCCAGCGTTTCCTTCTCCATGAGCGTTTGCGCCACGAGGTGGAGCTTCTCCATGCGCTCTTCCAGGATCTGCTTGGCCCGATTATAGCACTCGTCCATGATGCGCCGCGCCTCGCGGTCGATGGAAAAAGCCACCGCCTCGCTGTAATTGCGGTCGCGCGCAATGTCCCGGCCCAGGAAGACCTGGTCGTGCCGGTGGCCGAAGGTGAGGGGACCCAGTTCCTCCGACATGCCGAACTCGGTAATGAGCTTGCGCACCAATTCGGTCGCCCGTTCCAGGTCGTTCTGGGCACCCGTGCTGATTTCCTTGAGCACCAGAGCTTCCGCCACCCGCCCGCCGAGGAGCATCGTCACCTGGTCCAGAATCTGCGACTTGGTCATATAGCGCCGATCTTCCTTCGGCAGGAGCAAAGTGTAGCCGCCCGCCCGCCCCCGGGGAATAATCGACACCTTGTGCAGCGGATCGGTATGCGGCAGATAGTGTCCCAGGAGGGCGTGACCCGCCTCGTGGTAAGCTACCAGCTTCTTTTCGAATTCGCTGATCACCCGTGACTTCTTTTCCGGCCCGGCCACCACCCGCTCGATGGCGTCTTCCAACTCGTCCATTCCGATGCGCTTGCGCCCGTGCCGCGCGGCGAGCAGGGCCGCCTCATTAAAAAGATTGGCCAGGTCCGCTCCCGTAAACCCGGGCGTACGGCGTGCGAGGACGTTGAGGTCGACATCGTTTTCGAGCGGCTTGCCGCGACTGTGCACCTTGAGGATCTCCTCTCTCCCGTGCACGTCCGGCAAGTCGACAACGATCTGCCGGTCGAAGCGCCCGGGCCGCAGCAACGCCGGGTCGAGAATGTCCGGGCGGTTGGTGGCCGCCATGATGATAATCCCTTCGTTCGTGGTGAAGCCGTCCATTTCCACCAGGAGCTGGTTGAGGGTTTGCTCCCGCTCGTCGTGCCCGCCGCCCAGGCCGGCCCCGCGATGCCGTCCCACCGCGTCGATTTCGTCGATAAAGACGATGCAGGGTGCGTTGCGCTTGGCCTGCTCGAAAAGGTCGCGCACCCGCGCCGCCCCAACGCCCACGAACATCTCTACAAAGTCCGAACCGCTGATGCTGAAGAAGGGGACACCGGCCTCACCGGCCACGGCTTTGGCCAACAGAGTCTTGCCCGTACCTGGTGGGCCGTAAAGGAGAACGCCCTTCGGCACCCGCGCTCCCAACTCGTGGTACTTCCGTGGGTTTTTCAGGAACTCGACTACTTCCTCCAGCTCCTCCTTCGCCTCGTCCACCCCGGCGACGTCGGCAAAAGTTACCCGCCGTTTATCATCGCTTAAAAGACGGGCGCGGCTGCGGCCAAACTGCATCACGCGGTTGCCGCCGCCCTGGGTCTGCTGCATCATAAAAAAGAACAGACCGACAAGCAGAAGCAAAGGGAGAACGGTTCCCAGAAGACTGGTCCACCAAGGGGCGCCGCCGGGTTTGGAGCGCACCGCCACCCCCTTATTGACGAGGAGTTGGGTAAAGCCCTCTTCCCGGGGAACGTTGACGGAAAAGGAGCGGCCGTCCTTCATCGTGCCCTCGACGTGGTAGATTTGCTCCTGGGCGGTAATGGTTACCTCCCGCACCCGGTCCTGCTCCACCGCCTGATAAAAGTCGGTGACGCTCAGTTCCTCTACCTGGTGCATCACCGGTGTGCCCAGCATGCGCATCGCGGAAACGGCAAGCAGTACCAGGAGCAGGTAAACGGCCACATTCTTGAAGGCCCGGTTCAAAAATATCCTCCTCTCGCCCGTGAAGGCGTTTCTTCCTTCTCATTGGAAGACTATTATAGCACAGAGTTCGCCGCTTTTCAAAGCAAATTTCGCCTGCACGTCGTTTTTAAGAAGATGGAGACCCTTGTCGGCACGCGTAAAGCCGCAAAACCGCGGTTGTGTCCGGCCTTACCCGCCAGCGTTCGTCCAGGCGGTAACCTACGATCCAAACGATGCCCTCCGGACAGACCACCAGGGGGATATGAGCCCTCTCCTCCCGCGGAACTTTGGCATCGACGAAGAAATCCTGGAGCTTTTTGCGGCCGCCGAGACCAAGCGGCCAGAAAAAATCACCGGGTTGCCAGTAGCGCAGGAAAAGAGGTTGGGGCAATCTCCCGAAATCGCAGGCCGCCTCTAAGTGACCCGCCGGAAGAGGTAAGTTTTCTTCGGCCGGCTGCAACGCCGCCTTGATGAGCCAGTCACCGAACAAGACCTCGCCCGGCACGGGGAGGCGCCGGCAGACCGGCCAACACACCCGGGGGCGCTCCGCCCCCACCTTGCCCACGGCGAAAACCAAATTGCCGGCCTCCTGACCCACCACTACCCCCCGCGGCAGGTGAAGGCGCTTGCCCGCGCGCGTGGTCGCCAGGGTAAGTACTTCCTCAACGTGGTCAAAGGTGAGAAAGGGGTTCTCGCGGCCGACCAGGGTAAAAAAAGCGCGGCGTACGGCGCGGCGCTGCAAGGCAAGGGGCTGGGCGAGCAGCGCCGCCACCCGCAACAAGACGCGGCCGTCTTGCTCCGCCACCTTTAGCTTCGGCCAGACACGGTCCAGTGCGCTTTCCAGATATGCCTCCTCTTCTGCCAGGATGGCCGCCGTCTGACCCAGCGTGCGGACCAGATTGGGGTTATACCGCTCCAGGAGCAAAGGAAGGAGTTCGTGCCGGACGCGATTGCGGAGAAAGGCCGGCACGGCGTTGGAGGGATCGCGTACGTAGCTAAGCCCGTACCGCCGGCAGTAGGCTTCGATTTCTGTCCGCGTCACCCCGAGCAAAGGTCTGACGAATTTTCCCCGCTGCCAGGCCATACCGGCCAGGCCCGTGGCGCCGCTGCCCCGCAGGAGATGCAGGAGAACCGTTTCCGCTTGGTCGTTGGCATGATGGCCGAGGGCGATCTTGGCCGCCCCGACGGCATCGGCCACTTCCGCCAGAAAACGGCGGCGCACCCGCCGGGCCACGTCTTCCAGCGACTCTCCCGACCGCGCGAGGCAGGCTACTTCTCTTTGCCCAACGGTGAGGGGCAGCCCCCAGGCCTGGGCCAGGCGGCGCACGAAAGCCGCCTCCTCTTCCGCCTCCGGGCGCAAGCGGTGATTCAGGTGGGCGACGTGAAGGTCGAGGCCCAGTTCCGTGCGCCAGCGCCAGAGCAGGTGAAGAAGGGCCACCGAATCCGCGCCGCCCGAAACGGCCACCACCACCCGCTCGCCCGGAGTGAAAAGACGGTGTCGCTCGATTGCCGCCCTGACCTTCTCCTCCATGTTGTTGGCATTTCTACGCCGCTTTCGGTCATTCCTGCCTTTATCCCACCTTTTCCACGCGGGCGGCGAACACGCTCATGTCATCGCGCAGGCAACTGCCTGCCAAAGCCCGCGCCTGGTGCAGGAGCAAGTCGGCCACCGCCTGGGGCTCGGTGTGCTTGAGCTCTCCCAGGGCCTGAAGCAGCCAGCTCTCGCCTCGGACGAGCGTACCGTCGGTCACCAGAAGGAGCAAATCGCCGGGCTCAAACCACTTGGTCGTGACCGAAAGCTCCACCTCCCGCAGAATGCCTGCCGGAGGCGAGCCGCCGTCAAGCACCCAGACATGCTCCCCCCGCTTGAGAAAACTCGGCGCGGCCCCGACCTTGATCAGACGCCCCTCGCCGCTATAAAGATTGATAAAAACCAGGTCCATGGTCGCGTAGCGCTCCTGTTCCCCCGGCCGCAGGAGCAGACTGTTCACGGTGCGCACGGCCATTTCCGGCATGAACCCGAGGGTAAGCAATCGGGTCAGCAGGGACATGGCCGCTTCACTCTCCTGAGCCGCCTTGGGGCCGGAACCCATGCCGTCGCTCAGACCGAAGAAATAGTACCCGCCCGGCAAGGCCGCAGCCGCCCAGGCATCGCCACAGAAGGCCGAACCGTCCTTGGCCGCCTGGGCGAGCCCGATCTCCAGCCGCAAGATACCGGTGGGTAAGAGGCGTAACTGGCATTCCTTTCCTCCCACCCGCCAGGGGCAGCGGCTGTCGTCCACGGCCAATTGTTGGCCGGCCACACGGCAGAGGAGCGGTCCCAAGAGCTGGCGACAGAGAAATCTGTTCTCGCACCGCGGCAGTTGAAGGCGTACCTCTACCTGACCGTCAGGCTGTACCAGGGCCTCTACTTCCTGGACGGCCACGCCCTCGCGCCGCAACGCCTGCACCACCTGCTGCGCCAGCGCCCGGTCGCCTTCACCCCGCAGATTCAACCGCTTCTCCAGTTCGCCCATCAGCCCCGCCACCTGCAGCAATTGCTCGGCCACCAGTTCTCTCGTCTCGTCCAGCCGCTCCTGCCAGGTGGTAAAACGGCGGTAATCCTCCCAGGCCCGGTTCACCCCGGCCACCAGTTCCCGCGGCCGCACACACTTTCTGCGGATCTCCCCGGGCAGATCGCCCACCTCAATGCGCCCTTTCTCTTGCAACTGGGGCAAAAGGGCCCCCAGCCCGTGAACGGTGGCCTGCGCCTCCTTTTGCCAGCAGAGTTCGTGGGCGGGACAACCGGGGCAAATGCGGGGCACCAGTTCGTTCCAGGGCGGCGCCACCTGGTCGTTCGTGCTGCCCCGGTGGCAGAGTTGGCGAAAGCTTTCCCCCAAATCGTGAAAGATTGCGGCCAGTTGCCGCAACTGCTCCCGGATTCTGTCC
>JACIYD010000419.1 GCA_014360105.1 Clostridia bacterium | reverse complement strand
TGCTCCAGCATGGCCGCAAAGGAGCGCGCCTGCACCACGTTCTTGCGACCCCGCACCTTAATCTCCCCGGAAATGAGCTTGCGCAGCAATTCGACGGCCAGGTTCTTCTGCGGCATGGCGCGCACCTCGCAGAGGAATTCGTCCGAGAGGATGGAAATGTCGGGCTTCTTCAGCCCGGCGGCGGCAAAGATGTCAACCACCCCTTCTGGGGCAATGGCACGGGAAACGATTTGCCTGATGGCGTGGTCGAGTTCCTCTTCGGGCCTGCGCTCCCCTGGGGCGCCTTTGGCCAGCACGGAGCGCACCGCCTGGAAGAAGCCCAAGTCGTCGCGGATGCGCAGCGCCTCCTCGTGCGGCACGGCCAGGGCAAAGGCCTTGGAAAGCTCGGCAACGGCCTTGAGCAACCGCTCCTTGCCGTTTTCCTGGGCCAAAATGTGTTCCTGGGCGGCCGGCAGCAGCGCCAGGCGCTCTTCCGGCGTCCCGGTTACCCACTTGGACCAGTCGAACCCGTGGAAGAGGCCCAGGCAGACCTCGTATTTCTCCAGCATGACCGCTACCGCCTCGGACTGGTCAATAGCCGTTCGCCCGGTGCCGCCGCTGGCGGTATAGGCCGCGAGCGCCTCGCGCAGTTCATTGGCCAGCCCGATGTAGTCCACCACCAGGCCGCCGGGCTTGTCGCGGAAAACGCGGTTGACGCGCGCGATGGCCTGCAGCAGGCCGTGGCCGCGCATGGGTTTGTCCACGTACATGGTGTGCAGGCAGGGCGCGTCGAAGCCGGTCAGCCACATATCGCGCACGACGACGATCTTGAAAGGGTCGTTGGGGTCGCGGAAGCGCTGGGCGAGCGCCTCGCGGCGGGGCTTGTTGCGGATGTGCTGCTGCCACTCGGCGGGGTCGGAAGCCCTGCCGGTCATCACCACTTTAATGACGCCCTTGTCATCATCCTCGTGGTGCCACTCCGGACGCAAAGCCACTATATGCTTGTAGAGTTCGACGCAGATGCGGCGGCTCATGCACACCACCATGGCCTTGCCGTCCATTGCTTCAAGCCGCCGCTCGAAGTGCTCTACCAGGTCCTGGGTAATAAGGCGCAGACGCTTCTCGGTACCGACGAGTGCCTCAAGCTGGGCCCACTTGCGCTTTAGCTGTTCCTTGCGCTCGACCTCCTCACCTTCGGTGACCTCCTCGAATTCCGGGTCGATCCGCGGGCGTTCGGCTTCGTCAAGCTCGATCTTCGCCAGGCGGCTCTCATAGTAAATGGGTACGGTAGCCCCGTCTCTTACCGCCTGTTGGATGTCGTAGATGCTGACGTAATCGCCAAACACGGCCCGCGTGTTGCGGTCGTTGAGTTCGATAGGCGTGCCGGTGAAGGCGATAAAGGACGCGTTCGGCAGGGCGTCGCGCATGTGGCGGGCAAACCCGTCAATGAAGTCGTACTGGCTGCGGTGGGCTTCGTCGGCGATGACCACGATGTTGTGACGCTCAGAAAGAAGCGGGTAACGGTCGCCTTCCTCTTCAGGCAGGAACTTATGGATGGTGGTAAAGATCACGCCGCCCGCGTCCACCTGGAGTTTGGCCCGCAGGTCGGCGCGGCTTTCGGCCTGCACGGGTGCCTGGCGCAGGATTTCCTGGCAACGGGCGAAGGTGCCGAAAAGCTGATCGTCCAGGTCATTGCGGTCGGTAATCACCACAATGGTCGGATTCTCCATCGCCGGGTGAAGAATAAGGCGCCCTGCGTAGAAGACCATCGTCAGGCTTTTGCCCGAACCCTGGGTGTGCCAGATAACGCCTATGCGCCCATCTCCAGGGTTGCCGCCCGGCCGGCGCCCGGCTTCGTAGCGCCCGTCCTGCTCGCGGACTTCTTGTTCAGCCTTTGGGCGGCGCAACGCCCGCAGGGTTTCTTCCACGGCCACGTTAACCGCGTGGAACTGGTGATAACCGGCCATCTTCTTTGCTACGGCCCCGCCGGGCAGGTCTTCAAAGACGATGAAGTAACGCAAAAGATCGAGAAAGCGGCGCTTCTGAAAAACCCC
>JACIYD010000418.1 GCA_014360105.1 Clostridia bacterium | reverse complement strand
CGCCTCGGCCGGGAGCCCGCCGGAGCCAGAAGCCTGAGCCTTAGTTCGGCCCGCGAGGCTCACGGAACGAGCGGGAGCCAAAGACCGCAAGAGGCAGACTGGGAATAACCCAGCATTTCATAATGTTGCACGACCTTGGGACATATGATACAATTGTCAATCATAACGTGGCATCTATCTTGCAAGAGAGAACAAGTGAAAGCCCTGCGTTTTAAACACTGGTAATGGGGTGGAAATTGTTCTCACGAGACGCAAGGAGGTGGCCACCGTGTCCCGTCCTCCCTTGAGTGGACCTTGGGCAATCGCGGCGAGTTCTCCTACCGGGACCGGCCGCGGATCGCGCTTCGTGGAAACGAGCGGCGAAGAAGAGGCGTGGGAACTGAAGCAAGCCCTTGACGGTCTCACATGGGGCGGCTGGGAAGGGGTATGCATCGCCGGCGCTGACGGTTTGCCCATCTATGTCAACCAGGCCTTTGCCCGCATCATCGGCTTGCCCATGGAAAAACTGCTGCACACACGGCTGCAGGAACTGTCCGGCCAGGGTATTTTGCCTCTGGAACTCCTGGAGCGGGCCTTAGGGCGGGGCGACCGGGTAGCGCGGCTGGTCACCGTCGCCGGCCGGGAATGGCTGCTTACTCTTGTGCCGGTGGCCAACCGTCAGGGCCGCATCACCAAGCTCATCTGCCTCTTGCGCGAACCGCCACCGGCACGCAACGGGCATCCCCTGCCCCAAGAGGTGGCCGAACCCAGTTTGCGCCTCGCGCGCTTCTTGGCCGGCAAAGAAGAATTGCCCAACTTTCACGGTATCGTAGCCAACAGCCCGGCGATGAGCGAGGTGATCAATCTCGCCCTGAAGGCCGCCCAGGTGGATTCAAACGTCCTCATTACCGGCGAAACCGGCGTCGGCAAGGACGTGGTCGCCAGGTTAATTCACCAGAAGAGCCGGCGCGCGGGAGGAAAGTTCGTGAAGGTGGACTGCGCTTCCATCCCGGAACAATTGATGGAGGCGGAGTTGTTCGGCTACGAGAGGGGCGCCTTTACCGATGCCCGGCGCGAGGGAAAGGCGGGCCGCCTGGAACTGGCCCACAACGGAACTCTCTTTTTGGATGAAATCGCCGAGATGCCCCTTCATTTGCAGGCGAAGCTTTTAAACGTGTTGCAGGACCGCAAATTCACCCGCATCGGCGGGCTGGAGCAGCGTGCGGTGGACTTCCGCCTGCTGGCGGCCACCAATCGCGACTTGGAACAGTTGGTAGAGGCCGGACAGTTTCGCCGCGACTTGTTTTATCGTTTAAACGTCATCCGGATTCATATCCCGCCTTTGCGGGCACCCGAACGGCGCGAGGATATCCTCCTTTTGTTGGCCCACTTCCTGCGCTTTTACGGCCAGCAGTACGGCATTCAAAAACAATTAAGTGCCGACGCCTTAGAATGCCTCCTTACCTATTATTGGCCGGGCAACGTGCGCGAACTGGCCAACGTGGTGGAGCAGGTAGTAGTCATCAGCCCGCGAGAGGTCGTCACCCCGGATGATCTCCCGGCAAAGATTCTAGAACCCGCCTCCGGATCACCGACCACCGGCACGCCCGGACCGACTACCACGCGGCAGCGCACGCTCAAGGAAGCGGTGGAAGACCTGGAAAGGGAGCTGATCACCCAGGCCTTGCAACATAGCCGTACTCTGAGGGAGGCCGCGGATAGTCTCGGCGTCGATATCTCAACCCTCTTACGCAAAAAGAAAAAACTTGGGATTGGAAAAAGTAAAAGGAAGACTTAGTATAAGCACAAGCGTGCCAATGTTGGCAAGATTGCCTATGCAGTTTCGCATATGCAGTGTCGGGCGTTGCACTTGGCCAAGAGCGCTGCATCTGCTAGATTGCATAGGCAATATTGCATATGAAACCTCCCGCCCGCAGTGGCAAAAGGCTCTAGTCCTAATTATCTCCTGGCACCGATTTTGCTCCGGAAAAGGATGGGAACCTGAAAACCGGGATCAACCCGGTTAAGTGCGGGAGGTGCCAAGAAAATTGGTTGCC
>JACIYD010000417.1 GCA_014360105.1 Clostridia bacterium | reverse complement strand
GTGCATACGCCGCTCGCCGTCGTAGGGCAGGGGGACGAACTGCACCGAGGGGCGGCGTTGCGGCGGCTGGGGATAGAGTTCCATGAGGCGATAAACGTCCTGCGGGAGATCGGTACGGACCTTGAGGCCCAGTTCGCGCAAGCGCTCTGGCGTGAGCGGGTAATCGTGCGTCCAGTAACCGCGGGTGAAAAGGCGGGCCAGGTCCTGCGCCTGCTCTGGCGACAGCCGCGCTTCGAGGATGGCACGCAGCGTTGCCTCCACCTGACGCAGTGCTTTCGCCGCCAGGTCGGCCAGGATGAGGGTCTCGTCTTCCAGGCGGTTGACATCCTTTCGTTCCGTCGCCTCGAGGATTGAGGCGGCGGGGTAGCCCCCGAGTTGGGGATCGACCGGTCCCAGTACGGCATTTTCGTCAAGGACAATTTCGTCGGCGGCCAAGGCGATCAACGTGCCACCGGACATGGCATAATGGGGCACGAAAACCGTGACCTTCGCCGGGTGGCGCAGTAGGGCCCGCGCGATTTGCTCTGCAGCGAGAACAACACCGCCCGGGGTATGAAGCACCAGGTCGATCGGCATATCGGGCGGCGTGAGGCGGATCGCCCGGAGCAGTTGCTCGGAGTCTTCCACCGTGATGTAGCGGCGGAAGGGGATACCGAGAAAGCTCAGGGATTCTTGGCGGTGGATGAGGGTAACGACACGGGAGTGCCGCGCCCGTTCCAGGCGCCGCAGCAGTTTCAAGCGGGCGACGGTGATCTGCCGCTGTTGCCAGACCGGCCAGAAGATGAGAAACACGAAAAGCAACCAAAAAAGCAAGGTGGGTTCGGGCACACAAGCCACCTCTCGAGCCGCTCTTTACGCATAATATTTACCTTTTCGTTGAAGAATATGGGCAGCAAACCACAAGGAGGTGTTTTCCATGGATTTGGTGCGCCGCGGTCCCTGGGAGGAAGTGGCCAGGCTGCGCCGCGACGTTAACCGGGTACTGGAGAGCCTGCGCTATCCCTGGCAGGCGGAGGCGTACACCCCCCGTACCGACATTTATGAAACCGATCGGGAGGTCGTGGTAACGGCGGAGATTCCCGGCGTGGTTGCCCGGGACGACCTAGAGGTGGGGGTGAGCGAGGACAGTATTACCATTAGAGGAGAGGTTAAACGAGCACAGGAGACACGTGAGGAGAACTTCGCCCAATTGGAGCGTTATTATGGGCATTTCTCCCGCACCATGCCCCTGCCGGCCAAGGTAATCCCGGAGAAGGCAGAGGCGAGTTATCGCAACGGCATTTTGGAAGTGCACCTCCCCAAGGCCGAGGAGACGCGCAGACGAACGGTGAAGCTCCCCATTCAATGAGTGGCACGGCAAGGCGCCGATGTTTTCTCAGCTTGTGCCGCGGAAGCGCCGCGGTGGTAGCAGCAGCGCCGCCAGAAGAAGAAGACCAACGTAGCCAAAGGCCGGGTAGAGGTGCGCCACCAGCGAGGGAAAAGGAAGGAAGGCAAGGGGTAAGGCCAGGCCACTGATGGCGACCAAGGCGGGGCGATAGGCCCGGCATCCCTGGGCGAGGCTGAAAAGGTTGGCCGCGGCCGTAGTGAATACCGCCAGCAGGAAGCTGGCGGCATAGGACCAGGCCCAGATCGCCCCCAGGGCGTGTGCCGCCGCCAGCAGGGGGAGGTCGACTGCAGGGAGACCGGCCGCCTGCAGGCTGGCGACACAGAATACGGCCAACGAGGCCAGCACGGTCCCGCCGAGCAGGGCGCCCCAGGCCGCGCGGTTACCTAGCCGCGCAAGCGGAGGGAGAACGGCGCCCGCGGCCAGGGCATTATAACCCACATAGAGAAGGGCCGCCCAGTACCAGCGGCCTGCGGTCGCCGCCGGGAGCGGCGCCGGACCCGTGGGGGAAGTTGGCGCCGCTTGGAGAAGGGTGCCAGCGCTTATCGCCAGGAGGAAGACCAACAGGGCCGGCACCAGAATACTGTTCATCCGGACAAAGCCCTCGGTACGCCACCAGCAGCCGCCCAGCACGGCCAGCGCCACGAGGCAGGTAGCGGC